>JAEUTS010000280.1 GCA_016787005.1 Bacteroidia bacterium | reverse complement strand
ATCAGTTTGAACAACCAATAGGAACGATTCAGGTCGGCATCACTTTTCCCGGAAAAAGCCACTTCAGTATTATCGAACGAAAGCATAATAAATCAGAATTTCGGATGCAAATATACCTTGAATGAACCGAATTGTGAAATTACGGTAGTAAGTGCGATATTTGTATAAATATGTCAAAAGATACTATTGCAATAAAAGCAGGTAATTACTCTATACACATTGGAAGCGAAGCGATCAATCGGCTTGCTGACCACTTGAAGCAAAGTACTTATAAAAAATCTAAGTTTTTTATTCTTGTCGATCAGAATACAATAAGGCATTGCCTTCCCCTTCTTGTGGATCATGTTAAAGTCCTGAAAACTGCCGAAATCATTGAAGTGGAAAGCGGTGAACAAAATAAAAACATTGAAGTCTGTATTGAACTATGGAAAACACTCGGCGAATTTAAGGCGAATCGTCGCTCTGTATTGATCAACCTTGGCGGCGGTGTTATTGGCGATATGGGCGGCTTCGTGGCCTCCACATTTAAACGTGGTATTGAGTTCATAAATATCCCCACTACTCTGCTTTCACAGGTTGATGCTTCAGTGGGCGGGAAAGTGGGTATTGACCTGAACCACCTGAAAAACGAGATCGGGGTATTTAACAACCCGTCGAATGTTATTGTATATCCCTATTTCCTTAAAACATTAAATAAAAAAGAATACCTGTCTGGCTTCGCGGAGATCATTAAACACGCGTTGATCGCTGATGCCGATTACTGGAAAGAGGTAACGAACGCCGAATTAGGAGACGAAGAGATCATATTGAACCTGATAAAACGTTCCATCCAGATCAAATACCAGGTAGTTAAGAAGGACCCGGAGGAAAAGAATATTCGGAAAACACTGAATTTTGGCCATACCATCGGACATGCCCTTGAAAGCTATTTCCTTGAAAAGAACGAAACCACATTATTGCATGGTGAAGCAGTTGCAGCAGGAATGATATGTGAAGCGTATCTTTCCTACAAAAAGAACAAACTTAGCCATACCGAATTGGACGAAATAACCTCATTCATTTCATCGTTATATAAACAGGTGAGGTTTAAAAAGGAAGAGGAGATACGGTTGATAGAATTAATGCAACACGATAAAAAAAACGAAGACAAAAATATTATCTTCACATTATTATCGCAGATAGGCAAAGCAGATATTAATAAAACCTGCTCCGTGGACCAGATACGGGATTCATTTAAATATTATAGAGAACAGTATAAGGTACAGGATGTATAGGCTAACGAAACCAAAGAAGGACCTGAAAGGGGTAATCAGGCTCACCGCTTCAAAAAGCGAGAGCAACCGGGCGCTTATTATCCAGGCCCTGAGCCAGACACCCATTCAGCTTAATAATTTAGCTGAAGCAAAAGATACACAGACGTTAATAAATATACTTCAACAGGACAAAATCAATTTTAAAGAAGGTGTTCAATACGACGTGGGACCCGCAGGCACCACTATGCGTTTTTTAACCGCTTACTTCGCTACAAAACCCGGCACACGTATTCTTACAGGCAGCGAACGCATGAAACAGCGTCCGATAAAACCCTTGGTTGACGTGTTGAATCAATTAGGCGCCGAAATTACTTATCTTGAAAAAGAAGGCTTTCCTCCTTTAAAGATCAAGGGTAAAATACTTACCCGCAATGAGGCTGAGATAGACGGAAGCATGAGCAGCCAGTTTACAACCGCATTGTTGCTAATAAGTCCACAATTATTTAACGGACTTGTTCTCCGTTTCAAGGGCGAAGTGACCTCTCCCGCATACATTAAAATGACGTTGAAAATGATGGAACATTTTAATGTTAACGGTATTTGGGAAGGAGATACCATTACAGTAAGCAATCAACAATACAAAACAGATGATGGCCAGGCTTATACGATTGAAGCCGATTGGAGCGCCGCTTCTTACTGGTATTCCATGGCGGCTATGGCCTCAGATGTTGACCTGAGGATCATGGGCCTTAACAATAACAGCCTTCAGGGCGATAGTATTATAAAAGACCTGTACACTTTGTTTGGAGTAAAAACTGAATTTGTTGAAGGTGGAATTCACCTGACAAAAAGCAAGCCGGTTGTGCAAGCCTTTGGGTTCGACTTCTCCGATTGTCCGGACATTGCTCAAACCGTTGCAGTTACAGCAGCCGGTTTAAGGATTCCGATACTGCTTAACGGGTTGCATACATTGAAGATTAAAGAAACTGACCGCATTTCCGCTTTGATCGCGGAGTTGAATAAATTCGGTATTGATGCTCATGAAACCTTCCCGAATACGATTGAAATAAAAGAATACAGATCACCCTCTATTCAGCCTCAGTTTTTTGTACATACATACGATGATCACCGCATGGCCATGTGTTTTGCTCCATTGGCAATGGTTTATGATAACATTATCATTGAACACCCCGAAGTTGTGGACAAATCCTATCCGGGCTTTTGGGAAGACTTGCGGAAGCTGAAGTTTGTTGTGGAGAAGATGGATTTAAGCGCAAAATATAAATAATCCAAAAATATCTCTATCGATGAAAAAATTACTTGCACTTTTTTTGTTAAGCATGTTGACGTATACGGAAGTTTTTGCTTCCGGGCATACGGTTACAATTACATCAACTAATGTGCTTTGTAACGGACAGTGTACCGGAACCGCCACTGCAACAGTTTCGGGTGGGGTTGGCCCTTTTTCATATACATGGAGTAGTGCTTCAACAAGCTCAAATTTAAACGGCTTATGTATAGGTAATTATACAGTTACGGTTACAGATAATAATGATTTATCTGTTGCAACGACAAATGTTTATATTTCAGAGCCCAATAAAATTAGTATTACCGTAATAACTAGTGCTTCTGCTTGTAACCAAGCTAATGGATCAGCTATTGCAAATGCAATTGGAGGAACCGGTGCATTATCATATTCTTGGAACTTTGGAGCAACGGGGCAAACACAAACGGGATTGTCCTCTGGCTCTTATAAGGTATATGTTTCCGACTCAAACAATTGTACCAATACAGATTCATTGGTTTTTGTTCCGATTACAATAGGATATCTAGCTTGGGCAACAACTCAAACTTCTTGTGTTGGAAGTGCTGATGGTACCGCACATTTTTCTCTCAATCAAGATACTGCCGGTTTTAAATTTAATTGGAGCAATGGG
>JAEUTS010000343.1 GCA_016787005.1 Bacteroidia bacterium | reverse complement strand
TCCACAAAATCAAATATTTATTGAGGCATTTTATCAATAAATATGAAATTGAATTACAATATTGCATTGAATTATAATGATTTAAACAAAAACGGGCTTTTTAATGAAAATAGCTGGTGCCAGTACTTCCTGATGCTAATGTGCGATTACAAACCGTTTACTTCCAAAAACAGGCCGTCCATTAGTATCCTCAAATTGGAGCCTGCAAATATATAATCCCCCGGTTAAAAAAGAAACATCCGCATTGAAGATTGATTCATTCGACCTGAATTGTTTTACTTCACGCCCGAAAATATCAATAATACTTATTGTAACCATACCTTTACCTAAGGAAAGATAAATGGTTAATTTATCCGATGCCGGGTTCGGATACAAATCGAACTCTATCTGCTGCTGACCAATATTCTTTACCGAATTGGTTGTTTGTCCATAAAGCAAAGAAACACCACCTGCATAATTACCAATAGCCAGATCAACCAGGCCATCATTATTAATGTCAGTACCACCTGGGGCTATACGTGAGCCTTCCCACACCTTCTGATAGGAAGAATCCACCAAAGTAAAATTACCCGATAAATTTCCATCAATATTATTGTAATAATATAAATAACCGCTTTCAGAACCGATCAGTAATTTGTAGGTGCCTCCGGCATCATACATATAAGGTACGCTGTAACCGGTTATTGAATAAGTACTTTTACGCACAACATCAACACCCCCAAAAGCCACACTTATTTTGGTGAATACCGGTGAATTCACAGTCCCTGTATTACGGTAATAGGCCAGTTTACCACTACTTGAACCAATAATAATATCCAGCTTACTATCACGATCTACATCAATCAGCTGGGGTGCCGCGTAACCACCTACATCTATTATTGTTCCCGCATTATCCTTAACCGATGAGGTAGTTAAAGCAAAAGACGCGACACCGGCTACAGGTGTATTTGTAAAATAGTACAATTTACCAAAACTGTCACCGATTATCATATCCAGATCACCATCTCCATCCAGATCACCAAATGCCGGTATCATATTTATAATATTCAACGGACCCAAGTTTGCGTAATCGCGCGTAACCAATTCAAATGAAGGCTTTGTTATGGTTCCGGTATTCTTAAATAAGGCCATTTTCGACTGGAGAGTAGAGGATGTATAATACTTATAATTGCCTACCAGCAGGTCTTTTAGACCATCCCCATTGTAATCAAAAAAAACGGGGTAAGCCCCTTCACCAACATCGATCATCTCATCCTGCAAAAAACTATTTTTCTGGAAGGTGAACGTTACACTATTTGTGGAACCTGTATTTTTATATAACAATACACTCGTAAAATTCTCGGATGCGTTAGCAGCATTGGGACTTACAAGCATATCATTCAATCCATCATTATCCACATCGAGGTAAAAGGCACAAGGAAAAATGGTCATGTTCACAGGTGACGAAGGCGGATAAGCTGCATCCTGCGATGTCATTTTTGCAGAAGTTGGGGTACCACCATTCACAACCAGTGTGAGATTAGTCGCCGAAATGCCGCCGATCACAATTTCTTTATCCCCATCCCCGTCAATATCCAAACATACTTGACACGAACCACTATGCAACAAATGTGGAGGTTTCTGATCGGGGGCGTATTCTTTAACTTTACAGCTGAGGTTGAGATTAACTTTGTTATCGAAAGAATTTTCGGCAAAATTTCCCCAGCAGGTTGTGGCCAGTTCAAATGCCAGCGTATCACAATTACCCTTTATTTCTTTTGACTTATTCTGATGATATTCCATAAATGTTCCCATAATACTCATGGTAACAATATCAAGATCCCCATCTCCGTCAATATCCGATATGGCCGGAATATCAACAGAACTTACATATAAGTTATAATTATTGGGATGATAATGTGAAAGCAACAATGGGGTTATCAATGTAAATTTAAGGCCGTTACCAAGGTCTGAATCATTGCGATATACTTTCATGCCTCCATTTGTGTACGCAAAAATATCTTCTTTGCCATCGCAATTGTAATCGGCAAGTAACACCCATTCTTCAAAAGCCGGAAACTTGTCCCTGTATTGGGGGGCGAACACATAATCGACTGCATTTGATGTTCCTTTATTTATAAAAGTTGAAACCTTAAACCCCGTACGATCAAAAACAAACAGGTCCTTAATACCATCCTGGTTCAGATCGATTTGGGAAAATTGGCAGTAATTCAGGCCCCCTGCCCAGGGAAAAAGGACATCAGTACTGCCTATCCTGACCGGAACACTATCAACCCGGTTGAACCAGGGCTGAGCCTTTATAGTCATGATCAAACACATACCAAATAATAAAACGACCGATTTTTTCATATCTATTAGGGAGAAACCTGAATATAAGTTAATCAAATTTATCGAAAATAGCTATTTAACTGAGTATTTTATACTAAAAGAAACATAATTATTTGGTTAGTAGTGTCAAAAGCACTAATATTGCAGTCCTTTTTACAAAATTTCATTAAATAAACATAGTCATGGATTCAATTAAGTTTGTTGAAAAAGCGATGTTTGCCGAAAGCAAACTTCCTGTATTTAAAGCCGGAGATACTGTAACTGTTCACTATAAGATTAAAGAAGGTGACAAAGAACGTGTTCAGCAATACACAGGTGTTGTGATACAACGTAAAGGACAAGGTTCAGGGCAATCATTTACTGTCCGTAAAATGTCAAATGGTGTTGGTGTTGAGCGCGTGTTCCCTTTGCAATCAATCTATATTGATAAAATAGAGGTGAACAAAAGCGGCGTGGTGCGCAGAGCCAAATTATTCTACTTGCGTGAACTAACAGGTAAGAGCGCCCGAATCCAGGAGAAAAAAGATCTGGACAAAAATGAAACAAGCACGGATACTGCAAAAAAAGAAGTGAAAGAAGCTCCTAAGAAAGAAGCGAAAGCAGCTGAAAAGAAAGAAGTAAAAGCTGCATCTTAATATTTTCAATATTGTTTTGAAAAACCCATCGCAAATCGGTGGGTTTTTTATT
>JAEUTS010000327.1 GCA_016787005.1 Bacteroidia bacterium | reverse complement strand
ACCCCAATACCGGTCTCTGTGTTCAATTGAGGACATTAATTATGCTCCATTGAAAGCGCTTATGCAGCAAATGGGTGTTCAATCATTTGGTAAGATATACCCGAATGACGAGCCCCCGATCAGACCATACAATGGACGCGGGGAGAAACTGGTCGATCTGTCGTTAATATATGAGTATACCTATACAGGTAATCTGTCGGTACAGGAAGCATTGGATAAAATTGCCTCTTTAGGCGCATTTGAATACGTGGCACCGCATGTTATTCCTAAATTATCATATGTTGTAAATGACCCGTCAGTTAGCAGTTCACAGTATCATATTGCAACGATCATGGCACCCCAGGCCTGGGATATATCAAAGGGAGATACCAGCGTGGTTATTGGTATTACAGATACAGGTACTGAACCAAACCATCCGGATCTTAAAAACAATATTGCCCATAATTATGCGGATAAAATTGACGGGATCGATAATGATGGTGATGGATATAAAGATAATTTCAGTGGATGGGATGTCGGAATGAATGATAACGATCCTACATGGCAAGGTGATGCCCATGGAGTGCATTGCAGTGGCATAGCGGCAGCGTCAACTGACAATGCGTTAGGTGTTGCGGGTGTTGGTTTTAAATGCAAATTCATGCCGGTAAAAATTGCAAATGCGTCTGGTTCATTAATAGCATCTTATACGGGTATTAAGTATGCTGCCGATCACGGCTGTAAGGTTATCAGCTGCTCCTGGGGAGGACCATCAAGTGGTCAGTATGGTGAAGATATTGTTAACTACGCGACTTTTAATAAAAATGCCCTTGTAGTAGCTGCAGCCGGGAATTCAGGGGATGAGACATTGGAGTATCCGGGATATTATCCGAATGTATTAGGAGTGGCGTCGACTGATGCTGCCGATAAAAAATCAGGCTTCTCCAGTTATAACTACCGGGTACGGATTTGTGCACCGGGCAGTTCAATTTATTCTACTTATACTGGCAGCTCATACGCTACATTAAGCGGAACATCTATGTCTACTCCTTGTGTTGCAGGAGCAGCTGCCGTTGTACGGTCTTATTTTCCGGGCTATAGCGCTTCGCAAACCGCTGCAAGGTTGTGTGCCACTGCCGATGATATTTACGCCCTTAACTCCTCTACTTTAAAAAACAAGCTTGGCTCCGGACGTGTAAATCTATACCGCGCTTTAAACGATCCCGCAATGCCATCTGTATTAATGACAACAAAGAATATTACAGACGGAAATGATGACGCTATTGTTGCTACCGATACAGTTCAGGTAAGAGGTATTTATACTAACTTCTTGGCTGCAACAACCAATCTTACAGCAACCCTTACAATTGTTGCGGGAACAGGGGCTGTTAAACTGTTAACCACCGGCCCGATAACCCTTGGGGCAATTCCTACTTTAGGAACCGCTAATAATAACAGTAGCCCCTTCAAGATTCGCATTTTACCAACCGCCGGGTTAAACGTTGCCGTTACCTGTAAAATAACATATAATGATGGCACCTACACCTCATTCGAAACATTTGAAATTGTTGTGAATGTTGACTACCTGAATGTTACTGTAAACGATGTTGCTACATCAGTTACCAGTAAGGGTATGGACGGTTGGAACAATAGCCCGCCTTCACAGGGCCTCGGCTTTAAATATGGAGGAGCTAACCTGATGTATGACGCCGGATTTATGATCGGGGTTCCTGATTCAGCTGTGTCTGATGTAATCAGAGGTATGTCCGGTTCAGACAAGGATTTTAATTCAGTAGTTAATATTAAAAGAATTACAAACGGGGCTGTTTCAGATTTTGATACTGAAGGCTTCATGAATGATGCTGCTGCATTCAAACCATTAGGAGTGCTAATTCATCACAAATCGTACGCTTGGTCAACTCCTGCTGACAAAAAATACATAATGTATAAGTATATTATTAAAAATAATGGATCTTCTACCTTAAGTAATTTGTTCGCCGGCATTGCGGCCGATTGGGATATACAGGGTTCCGGCGGTGACAGCAACAGAACCTCGTTTGATAATGGTACAAAAATGGGCTACACTTATTATACCAAAGCAAACGGTTATTATGCCGGTATAAAGTTACTAAGCAAAACAGCCCCGGTGAATGCGTATGCATTCGATAATATTGATGGTGGAACCGGCATTAATCCCAATGCGGGTTTTAGTAATAAAGAAAAATATATCGGATTATCAACTATGCGCACTGACGCCGGGCAAATTAAACCTGCAGGTAATGATGTATTGAGCCTGGTAAGTACTGGTCCGATCACTTTACCTGTTGGCGACAGTGTCGAAGTGGCTTTTGCCCTTATTGCCGGTGATAACCTGGCCGATCTTAAAACCAGTGCGATCAATGCTCAAATAAAATATGACCTGTTCACTTCCGCTCCTTCAGTCCGGTCGTCAGATTCATACTCTTTACGATCTTATCCTAATCCTGCATCAGGAAACACAATTATTGATGTTAATTTGCCACAGTCCGGGCGCATTGAACTTAAATTATATAATATGATAGGACAGGACATCGCTACCATAGCATCTGGCGAATTTACATCGGGCAGGCACCAATTTAATCTAGATGCTTCCGTGCTTAACGGCGGGGTTTATTATTACCAGCTTATTGCAGGCGATAATAAAATTGTACGTAAACTTGTTGTTTCAAAATAACAGAAAATTAAGTTTTATTTTATTATATACAAAAATAACTTCCTATGAAATAGCCATCTCGGCTTAGCCGGGACAAAATGAAATGAAGATTACATGGCGTATTCCATATGACAATCAGAAACTTATATAATATCTACATATGAATAAACACTACC
>JAEUTS010000267.1 GCA_016787005.1 Bacteroidia bacterium | reverse complement strand
GTTGAAGCTGACAAAATCGGATACCCGAAAAATTTTACGATATACGATACAGAAGATTCCAAAAGTCTACTGAAGGATATTACCAAAGAACTCGGACTGGATGAAAAGATCTACAAGCCATCCCTTGTATACAATCGTATTTCGGCGGCAAAAAACATGCTGATATCGGCCCAGGCATATAACCTCAATGACCGCATTACAGAGGAAGACAGAATGAGCGCCAAACCGCGGATCGGAGAGATATACAGCAAATACAGCAATCGTTGCTTTAAAGCAGGGGCAATGGATTTTGACGATCTTCTTTTTAAAACTAATGTTTTGCTCCGCGATTTTCCTGACGTACTTCACAAATACCAGGAAAAATTCAAATATATTTTAGTTGATGAGTACCAGGACACCAACTTTTCACAATACGTTATTGTTAAACAGCTGGCAGCACGTTTTGAAAATATTTGCGTAGTTGGTGACGACGCCCAAAGTATATACGCGTTCCGCGGCGCAAACATTCAAAACATTCTGAACTTCGAAAAAGATTACCCCGATCTGAAAACATTTAAACTGGAACAAAACTATCGCTCAACAAAAACCATTGTCGGTGCTGCCAACAGTGTTATCGCGAACAATAAGGAACAGCTGGATAAAAAGGTATGGACAGAAAACGATCCTGGTGAAAAGATAAAAGTTACACGCGCGCTGACTGACAATGAAGAAGGTATGCAGGTAGCTTCTTCGATCTTTGAAACACGGGCTAATAAACAGGTTCGTAATGATGCATTTGCAATTCTTTACCGCACCAATGCGCAATCGCGCGCAATGGAAGAAGCCCTGCGCAAACTAAATATCCCCTATCGCATTTACGGAGGCTTATCTTTTTATCATCGCAAAGAAATTAAAGACCTTCTGGCATATTTTCGTCTCGCCATCAACCCGCACGATGAGGAATCACTCAAGCGAATTATTAACTTTCCTGCACGTGGCATCGGACAAACAACCATAGATAAACTTATAGTCGCGGCTTCAGATAACGATGTAAGTATCTGGACGGCTATTGACAATATTATTGATTTCAAATTAGACATCAATACCGGAACGGTAAGTAAAATAAGTGATTTCGCGGCCATGATAAAAAGCTTTGGCGTTATGGTTGCCGATAAAAACGCTTTCGATGTCGGCAATCACATTGCGAATGCTTCCGGTATTTTACGCGAGTTATACAATGACAAGACACCTGAAGGAGTTAGCCGTTACGAAAATATACAGGAATTGTTGAACGGGTTGAAGGAATTTGTTGAGGAGGAGTCGGAAGTCGGAAGTCAGAAGCCGGAAGGAACGGAGGAGACAGGAGAAGATACATTATTCGAAGAGAACACTGAATCCAAAATTTCAAATCCTGAATCCCAAATCCTAAATCCTAAATCTTTAGACTTATTCATGCAAGACATTGCGCTCTTAACCGATGCTGATAAAAAAACTGAAGGAGAAGAGGATCGTAACCGGGTTTCACTGATGACCATACATGCTGCCAAAGGTCTTGAATTCCCTTATGTTTATATTGTGGGATTGGAGGAGAATTTATTCCCTTCACAAATGGCCCTTAACTCACGCGAGGAGTTGGAAGAAGAGCGGAGGTTGTTTTATGTCGCCTTAACCCGGGCCGAAAAACAGGTTACTTTAAGCTATGCTGTTACACGCTATCGCTGGGGTAATTTAATTAATTGTGAGCCAAGCCGTTTTATTGATGAACTGGCCGTGGAACACCTGGAAATGCCTGCTCCACAAAGCAGGGAACGGGAAGAAACCTGGGGTATTCATACAAAACCATTTGTCAGAAAACAAAAAACGCAGGAAACTACAACAACAAAAGCAGCCACACCTAAAAACCTTGTTAAACTAAATGTCGCTGCACGCTCAACCGGAAGCAATAACAATTCCGAAAATTTAAAAGACCTGCAGGCCGGCATGGAAGTGTATCACGAACGATTTGGAACCGGAAAAGTAATCAGCATGGAAGGTGTTTTTCCGAACAATAAAGCGACTGTTTTGTTCCCTGTTGTGGGACAAAAACAATTGTTGCTGAGATTTGCGAAGTTGAAAATTGTGTAGTACTTCAAACTATTATTTATTTATTGCATACAATCCTCTTTACGAAACTCTGTCCATCATTTGTAAGTATTCTTACAAGGTAAACACCTTCTGCTTCGTCTGAAATATCCATTTTATATGTCAATGAGGATATTCTATCTGCGCTAAATACTAATTCACCTAATAGACTCGTGACAGTTACATTATATTCTAATATCTTCGAATTATTCGATAATATCAAATTGTAAATTCCCGTACTTGGATTTGGAATAATCTCAAATACTATATCGGAGGACTCAATATTTAATGAATCCTTGGTTTTAATGTTTGGATTATCCTGGCTATCCTCATCCGGATCACGCATTTTAAATGCACTTAAATCAGCAAAATTCTGACAACCGATCAAATAATTATTCGGACACAAATTTTTCATGCAAAAATCGGTTGCTAAACTATACATATTTGTGCCAGTACCACCAAAGCCATTTAGCTTCATTAATTTTCCATTTGCCAAACCAATAAAATTAGCTCCGTTTATGTTTGTCATACCCGTAACCGAAATATTAAAATCCATGCAGCCAATAAATCGAGTAGCGTAACTCGCATTTTGAGGCGAAGAGAATCCTCTACTACTCCAATTAACATTAAACATGTGATTTCCAGTTCCTCCAATATCTGCTTTTAAAATCCTACCATCAGTAAAAGAAATCATTGCAGTATTACCATCAAAAATCATATTCGTAACAATGGTACTAAAGTTATCATCTCCTACATAATAACTATAACCAGATAATCCCGTGAAGCTAGTACCATAATCATTAACTGCAAACATATTATGGCCAGTTCCACCAATGCCATTTAACTTTAAAATGCCTCCATTGCTTAAAGCTACGAACATATAATTATTCTGTTGATAAAAATCAACGACAGAAGCGCCACTACTAAATTTCTGATCTCCTATATAATAACCGCTGCTGCAACAACCATCAAATGCATTCGTAGAACCAGACGAAAGCTCTGTTACAGCAAACATATTATGACCACCACCTACTATTTTTGCTTGCAATACAGTTCCATTATTGAA
This sequence comes from Bacteroidia bacterium, assembly GCA_016787005.1. Lineage (GTDB taxonomy): Bacteria > Bacteroidota > Bacteroidia > JABDFU01 > JABDFU01 > JABDFU01. The sequence goes on along the minus strand of JAEUTS010000267.1, from coordinate 7,388 downwards.
ACCTATAAAAAGATTATTAGGTGGGAAAAATCTCATTGATCTAACAGATGAAGAAAACTTAGCATCGCCATTATAATATGCACAACCATTATCGTGAAAAGCATTTGCCCCAAATTCCTCTGTAATACAAAACATATTTGAACCCGTTCCGTTTAAATATGCCAGCTTCAGTACCTTTCCACTCATAAGACCAACAAAATACCAATTACGACCGGTAGCAGGAACTGTAAATCCCCTCATAAGAGTTACGGGGGAAGCAAATTTCTGAAATCCCTTTAGGTAATTCGTACAACCTGAACAAGTAACAAAATCCCCACTGGAATTTAAATCAACAGAAAACATCTTTTTCCCGGTGCCACCAGTACCGTACACGCTTAAAATTTTGCCGGCAGTACCCCCTCCACTACTAAAACAAACATATGTATTACCCTCTAAGTATTGAACATCGGTAATCAAGTCATCAAAATACTGCCAACCTTTTAAATAATTGTATCCGGCATGACTTGTATATCCACCAGAATTATTATCAATTGCGAACATATTGTCACCTGAACCTCCTGTTTCTGAAATTTTAAACAAATAATGAGGTGTTGCTACAAACATTTCACCATCAACAAACTTATACACCTTATAGTTGCCAATATTAGTAGGATTAATTTGCTCTTCGTCACCGGTACCACTAACACAGTTGGTGCAAACCGCAGCACTTACTGTTGGTTCTGTGCAAGTCATTGGTTTTAAAGAAGGATCAATTGAAGCATGAAAATTTGCCCCTGGAATAACCTGAAAGCCTGGTTTTAAATAAACTGCACTTCCGGCTACAAAACTTACATTTGCAGGGCTTAAAGGTTGAGGATGTGTAGTTACTGGATCATTTTTTATGATATAATTTGTTGTCCCAGATGTAATTGAGATACTGGCATATATGTTTTTAGTATCCATCTCCGTGTAATTGCCCTTAACAATATCTGTTAAACAAAGATCCTCTGGTCTTATATATTTATAAGTACTGCTCATATATTCAGGATGTACTATATTGTACAAATTAAAATAAAACATATAATCAATTCCATTATTTTCGGACGACCAAGTAGTGCCACTAATATTAGGACCATAAAATGTTCTTTCTCCATTACTCCACTCGAAATTGCCATTATAACCATTCGTTCCTTGGCAGGGCGCTGCATTAAGCATACATTCATAGAAACTATTAGGCCAAACGTTATTACCTTCACCCCATAATGCTTGTAACAACAATGGTAAATGTTCATACCCTATCTTAACACATCTATCACCGACAATATCATATGTGCTACTACCCCATATTTTCGAAAGTGTACCCAAAGTAAGAACAAACTCCTCTGTACCCAACCCCCCAGCAGAAATGTTTTTATATATAGTACTCCATGTTGATTGGTTTCCGACAGCGATGGGATCCAAAAAATTAGTGCAAGAGGAAGATGAATAACCATTAATAATTGAACAACCCGCCTGAGCAAAACCCCATGATAAAGCCTGGGCATTTGCGCCATTACATGCACCCACTAAACAACTTCTACTACCACACGAACCAACACCAGTAACGCAATCACCAATAACAGGATTCTTTATAAGCCAAGAGTTCCCCATCATGGCGCCTAAGATTCTTGTCGTAATGCTCCTTGCCTCTGCAACGAAGGAAGTTTTACTATCCATAAATAGTTGTCCATTATAAGTATCACTCGGCTCTACGAATTTACTTACTAGGGCCATACCAATTAACAAATGATTTACCTGATCTAGAGACTCCTCCCTTGGGCCAGCAGCATTGAAGTCCCCAATTCCTTCCTTAAATCCAGACGTTACTGATAAAGCTCGTTTGTTATCCGGTGACGGCACAAGACTTGAATTAAGCAGGTCCTCAATTTTACTTCCATTGTAATTCCTACTAAGGAAATTATGATCTACATCATCTCTAATAAAAAAACCATTTAAATCAGCACTCGTTGAAACATAGGAAGAATTTCCATTGTGATAAATCTGCCAATAATATTCAGCCATTTTGTCCAGCCTATTAATAGCTTCCAATGCATAATATAACTCTTTCTTAGTATTGGCAAGAGCAGTAGTTTCGTTATGATCTTTTAAAATTTTATACTCCATTGCAAGCATCCCGATATAATATCCCATTCCAATTGTTGCATCACTCCAATCCAAATTTCCAACACCATCGCGACCTTTAGAAGGCACGCTACAACCTTGGCAATTACCAACTACAACAAGGTTTTTTAATCTTTCCCGGTATTTCCAATACTTCTGAAGATTCTCAGTTGGAGATTGAGCTTGTGCATTAAAAAACAAAACAAAACTCAAAAACACTAAAATGTTTTTAATTCGACAAGGCTGCAATAATCCAAAACATCTGCCAAAATCAAGAAAAGAATAATTATGAGTCAGTATTGACTGAAATGGAGTAAGTTTAGTTGGAAATTTCATTTGTATATTAAATAATTTTAATAACTCTTAAAGAAAAAGAATAGTACCAAAAATCACTATTGATACTTTGATTATAGAAAGCATAAAAGATTTACTTCGATTTTGCCTCCAACTCTTTTATTCTCTTTTCCTGCCCTATTATATATAATGTCAATTCCTCAATCTTTTCAAGTAACTTGGCTTCAATTAGTCCCACATCAATTCCCTGCTTTTCTACATCACATGCACTTGGAATATTCGGCAAATGTTTGTTTTTAAAAATAAATTGTTCGACCTCTTCAAGCGACATCATTTTGTATTTTTTTTCAAATACATAATCTGCCCAAGTGGTACTGGTTATTTCAATATTGACTCCTTTGGCACCAATAGTACCGTTTACAGCCAATTTGTAATTATTGGGGTTGTTTGTTAAAGCTGTGCCAATACCTACATTACCATTTCCTTTAATTCTCATCCCTTCTGTAAATGAGGTACTTGAGCCATAACCAAACACAATATCACTTGCACTACCATCGGTATGTATCTGCAAAAGACCACTTTTAACACCGAAACCGTAATGTGCACCAACACTACCATATAACGAAATTTTATCGCCAACTATGCTCGCAAAATTAAGCGGAAATCCCGGAGTTGTTGTTCCAATACCCACGTTACCATTACTAATAATACGAATCCTTTCAGTTGGAGAACCACCATAAGTAGAAACAGTAGTAAATGAAATGTAACCAGCACCATCATTCATATTGCTAAATATATCAAGACCACGACCAGAGGAAAGAAATTTCAAGCCGGCAGCATAGTTTGGGGATGGTGTATAAATCCACCCAATGGTAGAGCCAACATTCCATCCCAGCCTGATGTTTCCGTTTACTTCTAATTTATCGTTTGGCGTTGAAGTTCCTATACCTACAAAATTCGTTAATGGATTATTATACGTATTTGTTCCGGTTGTTAACCATTGCGCAAAAGCTGTTGAGTTTACAACAAAAGCTATAAGAACAACACCAAAATAATTTCTGTTTACAAGTTTCATTTTCATAATATTTTTTTAAAAGTATATAAATTTCAGGCGTGAAGGTAAATATATTCCATCAAGTACCAAATTAAGTAGACAACGTCGTCATTTTGCAATATTAATTTTTACTTTTGAACTGAACTGAAAATATGTTTTTTTAAAGTGTTTTCCCTTATAATCAAAAGTAAAATTAACAAACCATTATCCATTTATTAATATCTAAGATATACTGAAATGTTTAAAACCATAAAGCGACATATCCCCTTTTGGTTAATTGTTTTCTCAACCATAATGTTGCTAATAGTGGCTCAGCTCGTTCAGGATGGGATGTTTATGGATGGGATGTTATATGTTTCTGTGTCAAAAAATCTCGCAAATGGAATTGGAACTTTTTGGCACCCACATTTCAGTAAAACAGCAATGACCAATTTTCACGAGCAACCTCCTCTGTACTTTGGCTTGCTTGCCATATTTTATAAAATATTAGGCACTTCATTTTATGTCGAACGTTTTTTTTGTTTAATCACACTTTGTGTCACAGGTTATTTTATTAAAAAAATCTGGGAAATACTATTTATATCTGACCTTCAAAATAAACAGCAAAGTTGGCTTCCTGTTCTTCTTTGGATAACTATTCCGGTTTGTTTTTGGAGCTATGCAAACCATACCGAAGAAACCGTTATGAGTGTTTTTACTGTAAGTACTGTATATTTTATTTCAAAAGCTCTGATACTGAAACAAAAAATATCCTTTAATCTTCTTTTAGCCGGGGTTTTCATTTTTTTATCAAGTCTCACCAAAGGACCGCAAGGACTGTTCCCAATTGCAGCAATAGGCTTGTTCTGGATTGCAAATATCAAAGATTTTTCATTTAAAAAATGTATTTTGTACAGCATCCTGTTAACGCTCCCTTCTCTGTTAATATATTCCGGATTGATTTCTAATCCGGTTATTTACAAAAGCTTTGAAATGTATTTTGCTAAACGATTTGTTTCTACTTTTAATAATATTGGCGCAACCACAGATAATCATTTTGAAATACTATTCAGATTGTTTTCCGAACTAATTCCTGCGCTTATTATCACCGCGTTATTACTTTTTTACGGTAAAGTGAAAAACATAACGAATAATCCAAAACTCAAAGTATCTCTTTGGTTCCTGCTAATTGGATTGTCTGGATCTTTACCACTTATGATTACATTGGAACAACGTGGATTTTATTTAACTACAACATTCCCGTTTTTCGCCATTTCATTCGGTACCATTATAACAGGTACTGTCTCCTCTTTGATTAACAAAACAAATACAGGAAGCAAGCAATTCACGATATTTAAATATTGTTGTTGGATTCTTTTTATTGGCAGCAGTACCTATGCGATAACACAAATTGGAAACTTCAAACGTGACAGGGAGTTATTATCCGATATTTACCTGATAAATAAGATTATACCGAATGGAGAAATAATCAGTTGTCCTACCAGCATGTGGAATGAATGGTCTGTCCATACCTATTTTAATCGCTATAACTATATAAGTCTGGAGAGTATTGAAAACAAGCGACACAAATTTCTTATTTCATATAAAGAAATATCTGACACCTCTTTCTTCTATCGATATAATAAGACTGCACTTAACACACAAAAGTTGGACTTATACCAATTAAAATGAATAAAATAGATAGTCTTGCCGATACAATCAAAAGAAAATGGGCGGACAAACCCTTGCAATTAATACTTCCTTTAGGAATACTATTCAGATTGTTATCCGTTCTCTTGTCTAAAGGATTCGGAATGAGTGATGATCACTTTCTTATAATAGAAATTGCCCAGCAGTGGGTTGATAAACAAACCCACAACAATTGGCTGCCGAGTGAAACAGTACAACATGCCTCAGGTCACAGCCTTTTCTATACCGGATTACATTATTTTCTTTTCCGCTTCTTTAACCTTATCGGCTTTACTGATCCAGACGCTAAAATGTATGTCATACGTTTGCTGCATGCCGCATTCTCGGTGATCACCATTATCCTGGGTTATAAAATAACTGAACACTATTCCAACAAAAAAAATGCACGCATTGCAGGCTTGTTACTTGCCATTTATTGGTTCATGCCAATGCTAAGTGTACGCAACCTGGTAGAAGTGGTTTGTGTTCCATTTTTATTATACGCAACCTGGTTGATCATAAAAGCTGAAGCAAATAACAAACAAACTACCTTTTTATACGCAGGCTTGATCGCCGGACTTGCTTTTTCAATTCGCTTTCAATCCCTTTTTTTTGTCGGCGGATTCGGATTATACCTGTTAATAAAAAAACAATTTAAACCAGCCATTCTGTTTGGGCTTGGGGCTTTTGCCTGTATGGCATTGATACAAGGCCTTATTGACTATAATACCTGGGGGCGTCCCTTCGCGGAATTTTTTGAGTACGTTAACTACAATATGCACAGTCCGTATGCCTACAGTACCCAGCCCTGGTACAATTATTTTCTCACATTAGGAGGCATCTTAATTCCGCCTGTAAGCCTGTTTCTTCTATTTGGCTATTTCAAACTCTGGAGAAAATATTTACTGCTCTTTCTGCCTGCATTCTTGTTCCTTGCCTTTCACTCCTACTTTCCCAACAAGCAAGAACGGTTTATATTTCCGATCGTTCCGTTCATCATTATGCTTGGCATTATTGGATGGAACGAATTCGTTGATGGGTCCGGTTTTTGGCAAAAGCGGCAAAAACTATTGCGCGGCTGTTGGATATTCTTTTGGGTGTTGAACACACTACCATTATTATTCATTACCTGCTCTTACTCCAAACGCAACCGTGTAGAAGCAATGCTATACCTGCAGACAAAAGGAGATGTAAAAAACCTCATCATTGAAGATACCAATCGTGATGACTGGATGATGCCTCCTTTATTTTACCTGAAAAAATGGATATCTCCTTATGGAGTAACGCAAACTTTAACCCATGATACGCTTAAGTTCAACCTCAGCACGGTACCTATACGTGAACGGCCTAATTATGTGATTTTTATGCAGGCAGAGAACCTTGATAAACGTGTGGATGATTTTCAGAAAAATTACGCGACCCTGAAGTATGAAACTACTGTGGAGCCGGGTTCAATGGATAGGCTGCTCCATTGGCTAAACCCTAACAATGAAAACAATACAAGTACGATATATAAAATAGAAAAAGTGCTGACCGATACAATTCATTGATAAATGGACCTCGTTTTCTTAACCATTTTCGCATTCATCGCAGGCTTTATCGACTCCGTAGTTGGCGGTGGCGGACTGATCCAGATGCCCGCATTCTTTATTTTCTTTCCAGAACTGCCTGTCGCAACTGTATATGGAAGCAATAAATTTGCAGCCTTTTCCGGGACATCTGTCGCCGCTTTTCGTTATGTCAAAAACACACGTATCCCATGGGATGCAGTGATGCCGGCTCTTGTAACTGCATTTATCTTTTCCATACTGGGAGCAAGTGTGGTAAGCCTTATCAACAAAGAAGTAATCAAGCCAATTGTATTATGCCTGCTGATTGCTGTAGCTGTTTATACATTCACTAAAAAAGAGTTCGGCCTGCATCATGTTCCAAAGCTGGACAAAAACAAAACACTTATATACTCATTACTCACAGGAGCTGCACTTGGGTTTTACGACGGGTTCTTTGGTCCGGGCACAGGTAGTTTCCTTATTATGATCTTCATCAGTCTGTTCGGGTTTAATTTTCTTGTTGGCTCGGCTTCAGCCAAATTGGTGAATTGCGCCACCAACATTTCGGCGCTTGCCTTTTTTATATATATGGGTCAGGTACGTTATGATATAGCTATCCCGATCGCCTTAAGCAACATGGCCGGATCGTGGATCGGCGCACGCATGGCTATTAAAAAGGGTAG
>JAEUTS010000265.1 GCA_016787005.1 Bacteroidia bacterium | reverse complement strand
AGCCTTCGGTACGGCACTATACCTGTTGAAGAACTGGTTGATCTTGTAAAAGAAAAAAACCATTCCGCCATTGCATTTACGGATATTAATAATACGTCCGGCTGTATGGATTACGTGCGCATTTGCCAGGAGAAAGGGGTTAAACCAATTTTAGGAGTTGAGTTTAAAAACGATAATGAAACACTATTCATTGGTATTGCACGGAACAACGCCGGCTTCCGGGAATTAAACGAATTGCTTACCCATTGCCACCTGAACAAAATACCCTATCCTGAAGAAACGGCATTTGATCATTGTTACATCATTTATCCTTACGGCAAGAAAAAAGTAAGCGACTTAAAAGAAAATGAATACACCGGCATCAGGCAAAATCAATTGAACAAGATCATCTTCAACAAGCAGGATCACAAAAAATATGTGATCCACCACCCTGTAACATTTAAAGATGAGGATGGGTTTGAAATGCACAAACATTTAAGGGCCATTGATAATAATTTACTTCGCTCCAAACTACAGCCACACCAGCACGCACAAGGTGATGAGTATTTTATTTCGCATGGGGCGCTTTTGTATGCTTACAAAGACTTTCCACAGCTTATTGAAAACACAAAAAATATCCTGGACGATTGCCATTTCGACCTGGATGTGAAAGCGCCCAAGAATAAAAAATTATTTACAGGCGATCGTTACGAAGATCTGTTGCTGCTTGAAAAGCTGGCCTTTGAAGGCATGAAATACCGCTATGGCGAACAGAATGAAGAAGCCATACGGCGGATCAAAAAAGAACTGGAAATAATCAATAACCTTGGCTTTTGTTCTTACTTTTTAATTACATGGGATATTATACAACACAGTTTATCAAAAGGATTTTATCATGTAGGCCGCGGGTCGGGCGCTAACAGCGTGGTAGCTTATTGTTTGCGCATTACTGATGTTTGCCCGATTGAACTGGATCTGTATTTCGAGCGCTTCCTGAATCCTAAACGCAAATCTCCTCCCGACTTTGATATTGATTACAGCTGGAAAGACCGTGACACTGTTTTCAAATACATTTTTAAAAAGCATGGAGCAAAACATACAGCACTTTTAGGAGCTATGTCAACCTTTCGCGATAAATCGATCATACGCGAACTTGGTAAAATAAACGGACTTCCAAAAAATGAAATTGATGCGCTCATAGCAAATCCAAAAGAGCAAATAAATCAGAATGAAATTACCCGCGAAATTTTATCGCAGTACAGAGCTGTTGCTGAATTTCCAAATGTGCGGAGCATACATGCGGGTGGCATTTTAATTTCAGAAGAGCCCATTACAAGTTATGTTGCGCTTGATATGCCGCCCAAAGGATTTCCTACAGTGCAATTTGACATGTACACCGCCGAAGAAATCCATTTCGACAAACTGGATATCTTAAGTCAGCGTGGAATCGGCCATATAAAAGAAGCCGTAGAAATAATAAAAAGGAACAAAGGAGAAGACGTTGATATACACCAGGTCGAAAAATTTAAAACTGATAAAAAAGTAAACGAACAGATAAAAGCCAAAAGCACCATTGGTTGCTTTTATATTGAATC
>JAEUTS010000272.1 GCA_016787005.1 Bacteroidia bacterium | reverse complement strand
ACTTCCGGGGGTAAAATACCGCACCTGGCCGCTGTGCTTGTGGGTAACGACGGAGCAAGCGAAACATACGTAGCGGCTAAAGTAAAAGCGTGCGTGAAGGTTGGTTTCAGGTCGACACTTATTCAGCATCCTGCAACAATTTCGGAAATGGAATTGCTTGATACAGTTCAACAGTTGAATAATGATAAAGACATTGACGGTTTTATTGTACAATTGCCTTTGCCCAAACATTTTTCCGAGCAAAAAATAGTTGAGAGTATAAAACCTGAAAAGGATGTAGATGGTTTTCATCCTGTGAACGTAGGAAGAATGGCGCTTAGCCTGCCCGCTTATTTGCCCGCTACACCTTATGGAATAATGCTCCTGTTGGAGCGCTATAAAATAGAAACAAGCGGGAAGCATTGTGTTGTTATCGGACGTAGCCATATTGTGGGTTCGCCAATGAGTATTTTAATGGCCCGTAATACATATCCCGGGAATTGTACCGTTACCCTTACTCACAGCAAAACAAAAAATATAGCAGAGGTCAGTCGCACCGCCGATATACTTGTGGTGGCTTTGGGCAAACCCGGTTTTGTTACGGCCGATATGGTGAAACAAGGCGCGGTTGTTATTGATGTTGGTATCACACGCATGCCATCCACACTTACAAAAAGCGGGTATAAGCTTTTCGGCGATGTGAAGTACGATGAGGTTGCTCCTAAATGTTCCTTTATAACGCCTGTCCCTGGCGGTGTTGGGCCTATGACTATCATAGCCTTACTTACCAATACGCTAAAGGCCAGTAAAAAGGAAATATATACATAAAGCAGGGTAAATTATTGCGTTTGAAAAAGTCGGATTTCCGACTTCTTACTCCTTGCTTCTTACTTCTTACTTCGAAAACCTTGTCACGAACTACTTCTCTGGCATCAGTATAAACTTTGCGTAGTTTTTTTGATCCAGGTACGTGTTTGCCGCTTTCTTCAGATCATCGGAGGTGAGGTTCTCGGCCATTTTAGGTACACTCAAAATATCTATAGGGTTCTCATTGTCAAAATAATAGTTACTGATGGCATTCAGCCAAAACCTGTTTTCTTTAAAATTAACTTCATAATCACGCCTCAGCGTTTCTTTTATTTTGATCATATCTTTTTCTTCAGCGCCATTCTTCTTAATGTTTTCTAAAACATCAATTGCTGTTTTGGTCAGGTCATTTACGTTTTTCGGATCACATCCAAAATAAATCGTCAAGGAATAATCCTCGATTGGATAATGACTTGGTCTTCCATATACGGAAACACCATATGTTCCTCCCTTATCTTCACGTATTGCTTCGCGCAGTTTAATGTCCAATAATTTGTTAAGCGCGTTGAATACCAATCGGTTTTTTCTATTGTATTCGAATGGGCCTGTGTATTGCAGTTGTACAGCGCTTTTAGGTTCTATGCCGCGTTTAACTGTTTTTTGTATCACCCCTTTGGGATACCTGATGTTCATATCTTTCCAGGTCTCTTTTCTTCCTTTTGAAGGAAGGCTGCCCAGGTAAGTTTCGAGCATTGGTTTTATTTCTTCGGTCTTAAAGTTGCCTACAAAGAAAAAGGTAAAATCACCTGCGTCGGCAAATCGATCTTTATAAATTTCAAATGCCTTATTCAGGTCAATTTCTTTTAAGGTCTGTAACGTGAGCGGCCTGCGGCGGAAATGGTATTGCCCCATTGTAACATTTATGGTATCCCTGAAAGCGGATTCGGGGTCCGATTGGCGATTTTCAACAAAGCTTTTGTAGCGTTCAATGACCGCGGCAAATCCTGTTTCATCTTTTCGCGGTGCGGTGAAATAAAGATTAATCAGTTGTAATGTTGTTTCGAAGTCTGCAGGGGAGCAGCTTCCGTCAAAACCTTCTCTTGTGTCACCTATATACGGGCCGACCGAAATGATTTTACCTGTCAGCATTTTATTCAATGTAATATTATCGAATTCAGAGATGCCTGATTCGTCAATAACCGTTGCCGCATAAGTTGCCGACATGTGATCTTTTTCATTATGAAGAGAATATCCTCCGGGACTGTATGCGGTGAATACGATCTCATCATTTTTAAAATCGGTAGGTTTTAAAATAACTTTGACTCCATTTAAAAGTTCAAGTTCTGTTAGGTTCAGGTCTTTTATTTGTTTTTCAATGCCGATTTTTCCCGGTGTTGGTTTTGCCGACATCAGGGGCTTATTTGATGTTTTATCTTCATAGGGCTTCAACGTTGTATTAAGAACTTTAGCCATTATTGTTTTAATCCGTTCGTCTGAAGGAATAACCACATCCGGCTTTTCAGGTCCCTGGATGGTGATCACCATATTTTTCCCGTTATCCGTTGACCATTTTCGAGCGAGTTCATTTACATCGGCAAGGGTAATGCCTTCTAAATATTTTTTGTAGAACCGGTATTTGAATTCAATGGACGGAGCCGGATCGCTCTTTAAAAAATTGCTCACATAGCCATTCACAAGGCTTCTCGATTCGGTTTTATCACGCTCATTATATTGTTTTTCTATGTTACGCATTAAACTCAGTTTTTGACGCTCCAGTTCGCTTTCTGTAAAGCCATATAGTTTTATACGCTGATTTTCGGCAAGTAAAGTTTCAAGGCCGCGTTCAATCCCTTTTTCCTTAACAACGGCATAGCCGCCATATTCAGCCCGTGTTCTGGCCAATGATGGCCCATAACCTATACCGGAAAAACTAAAAGGAGGATCCGCCTGTTGTGAAAGTTCATTCAACCGCTGGTTGATCATATTATTGAATAATTTATAGCTAAGTCCCCGGCGCATATCCTGCAAAGTTGATGCACTCTCTTTCGGAAGTTTGTAGCTGAATTCAACAACAGTGTATTGCGACTCCTTATCACTCGCTTTCGCAATAATCAACTGGTCATTATCCGGAACTTCAAATTTTTGCGTCGGGCGCGGGTTTTCTTTTGCAGGAATACCGCTAAAATGGTCCTTTATCATTTTTTCAACCTTGTCAACATCAAAATCACCGACAGCTATAACAGCCATCAGGTCGGGGCGATACCAATCGTAGTAAAATTGTTTCAATGTTTCATATTTGCATTTCTCAAGTACTTCAAGTTTACCGATCGGAAGGCGGTCGGCATAGCGTGAGCCTTTAAATACGATAGGCCAAACCTTTTGGTTCATGCGTTCTTCCGCGCCAAGTCCGCTTCTTCGCTCAGATATTACTACGCCGCGTTCTTTCTCAATTTCAGCATCTTCAAAACTCAGGTTGTGCGCCCAGTCTTCCAGCACCTGGAATCCTTTCGCGAATATTTTATCTGAATCGGTAGGTAATTGGAGCATATAAACAGTTTCTTCAAAACTGGTATAAGCGTTAAGGTGCGCGCCGAATTTTGTGCCGATCGATTCAAGGTAGTTCACCAATTCGTTCTTTTTAAAATTTTTAGTCCCGTTAAAGGCCATGTGTTCAACAAAGTGAGCAAGGCCCTGCTGATCGTCGTTCTCGTAATTTGAGCCTGCGTTCACTGCCAGTCGAAGCTCTGCGCGTTTTTCGGGCTTGCCGTTTTTCTTTATATAATACTTAATTCCGTTGGATAGTTTTCCGGTTCTTACGGTAGAATCCATTGGTATTGGTGAATTCAGGTCAAGGTTGGATTGTGCTGTAAGGCAAAACGTATAAATGAATGCAGTTAAAATACTTATCAGATATTTTTTCATTTTTATGGGTTTATTGATTTCAGATGGTAGCGAAAGTATTAACTTTATTGGAATGAACAATGATTAAGGAATTAAGAAACTGTTTAAAATTTATTTCAAATGTTTGTTATGCGCCTTTTTGAGCCATGCTTCGTTACTTTTTTTGACTGTAGCTGCTCTGCTATAGCCTGCAAAAAGTGCCTCGCCTGGCTCAAAAATCCATCATAACATTCCAAAGAAATAAAATTTAAACAGTTTCTAAGATTTGGGATTAAGGATTAAAGATTAAGGATTTATTTGTTTAAGGTTAATAAAGGAATTCCAGTCCTTAAATCCTAATTCCCCAATCCTTAATCGCAGATATGTTTAGTGTTATGATACAGACTGATCAATTAGCCGCCGGGTTGCAATTACCACTGATGGAGGAATTTTACACCATCCAGGGAGAGGGCTTCAATACAGGTAAAGCCGCGTATTTTATACGTGTGGGCGGCTGTGATGTGGGTTGCCATTGGTGTGATGTAAAAGAAAGTTGGGACGCCTCGCTTCATCCGTTGACATCGGCAGATGTGATCATTGAAAATGCGGCAAAGTGTCAGGCAAGATCAGTTGTTGTTACAGGCGGGGAACCATGTATGTATGACCTTAACTATCTTACAAACGAATTAAAGAAAAAAGAAGTGAAAACTTTTCTTGAAACCTCTGGTGCATATGCATTAACCGGAAGTTGGGACTGGATATGTTTGTCACCCAAAAAAACTTCAGAGCCCTTACCTGAAGTTTTGAAAAGAGCTGATGAGTTAAAAGTAATTGTGTATAATAAGGATGATTTTAAATGGGCGGAACAAAATGCGGTTAAAGTAAGCGCT
>JAEUTS010000218.1 GCA_016787005.1 Bacteroidia bacterium | reverse complement strand
CCTCCAAAACAAGTTATGTTTACGGAGTCTGCAACAACTGTAAGTTGCGGGGGCTGTGTAATGTTTATGGTTTCGGTCAGCGTGCAATTATTGTTGTCGGTAAGAGTGACAGTATATATTCCAGCGGTGCGCCCTGTTATTGACGCTGCTGTTTGTCCCGATGACCAACTGTACGTGTAAGGAGTAGTACCTCCCGCGGCCGTAATGCCTGCAGTTCCGTTATTACCGGCAAAACAGGTTATATTGGAGGATGTTTTTGTAAGTGATAAAATGACAGGCTCTGTAACACTAACGCTGCCTGTAGCTATACAACTTCCGTTGTCGCGCACGGTAACGCTGTAAGTGCCGGGTGAAAGTCCTGTTATAGTATCATTGACCGAGCCTGCATAACTCCAGGAATAAGTATATGGTGCGGCGGCGCCCGATGCAACAACCCATGCCTTTGCGTTATTGAAATTTTTACATGTTATATCCTGCCAGTTCAGGTTAACCGTGACGACGGGGTAAGCTAATGTTACGGTACCAATGGTATCGCAACCGGTAGACAGATCTACCACCCTGACCTGATAAGTACCTGGGCCAAGGCCAGTAATTGTGTCATTAGTGCTTCCCGTTGGGGTCCATAAAAAGCTGAATGGACCGGTGCCGCCGGTAACACTTACATATGCTTCACCATTCAGATTATAACAGGTAGGATCCTTATCGCTTGTTGAAATATAAAATGGGGGAGGTTCGGTGATGGTTATTGACCGTGCAATTGTACAACCGTTGGCATCGGTTACTGTTAATGTATAAGTGCCGGGACCGAGACCACCAATACTGTCTGTAGACCCACCGTTCGGAGCCCATGTATAAGTATACACTGGTACTCCGCCACCGGTTGTAGATCCGATCCCTCCATCATAGGCACCAATACAACTTACATTTACAGAATCTAATTGTAAGGTAAGTACCGGCGGTTCAGTAACCGTGGCAGAGCTGGTCGCGGTACAGCCATTGGCATCAGAAACTGTTACAGTGTAAGTTCCAACACCAAGATTGTTAAGACCAGAGCCGGTTCCTGCCACAGGGGACCAATTATAAGTGTAAACAGGTGTTCCGCCATTAGGCGTCGCAGTTGTGGTGCCATTAGTTTGTCCGAAACAAACAATATTGGTTCGTATTACTGCTACGGTGAGCGGGTTTGGTTGTGTGATGGTTATGATCGTTGTTGCGCTGCAGGCGCTGTTAATCGCATCAATAACAGAAACTGTATAGTTACCCGCAACCACACCACTTATGGTAGCCGAAGTAGCGCCACCTGGTGTCCAGCTATAATTATAGGAGCCCGTTCCGCCTGTAGCGCTTACCGATGCCGCCCCGTTGTTTAAGCCATTACAGGTAATATTAGATTGAACGGTACTAAGAGTAATTGGGTTACCAACAACTATAGTGGCTGTCCTTGTTTTCGGACAATTGTTGGCATCCGTTACAGTCACTGTATAATTACCCGGAGCAAGTCCGATCTCGAGCGCGTTTGTGCCGCCACTGCTCCAGCTATAAGTATATGGCGTTATTCCTCCTGTAGGTGAAATAGTAGCAGTGCCATCAGAAATACCACATGTGGCTGTTGTTGTGGCTTGAGTGAGCAGCAGATTTGGAGCCTCTGTTATTGTAATTGCGGTGGTTGAGGCGCAATTGTTGGCGTCATTAATACTCAGTGTATAGGTATTGGCAACCAGGCCTGTGGCTGTTGCACCTGTTCCGCCCGAAGGCGACCATAAATAAGTAAGTGCACCAGTTCCGCCTGATGCATTAACTGAAGCTGTACCTGTTGCAGCTCCAAAACAAGCAACATCCACATGTGTATTAACTGTAAAAGAAAGCGCAGCCCCCTGCGTTATAGCTATAGTGGCTGTTGTAGTACAACTATTGGCATCTGTAACTGTTACTGTATACGTATTAGGGTTTAATCCTGTGATTGTGCCGGAGGTATTTCCTGTACTCCAATTATATGTAAATGGTGCTGTTCCGCCCGTAGGATTTGTCGAAGCTTGTCCATTGTTACTGCCGTTGCAGGTGATATTAATTCCGCTGATATTTGAATTCAATCCCGCGGGTTCTGTTATTGTTACCGTTAGTGTTGCTGAGCATGCGGCATTTCCGGCATCCGTAACAGTAACAATATATACAGCAGGGGATAAACCGGAAACGCTGCCGGTGGTATACCCGCCGGGCGACCAAATGTAGTTATATGTTCCGCTCCCGCCCGATGGAGTAATTGTTGAAGTTCCATTCGCGGCTCCATTGCAATTAATATTAGTTTTTACAGCGGATGCGGATAAAGCGTTTGAAATAGAAATAGTAACAGTGGAGGTTAGGGGACAACTGTTCGCATCATTAACAACCAGAGTATACGTGCCGGGAGCAAGACTGGCCGCAGTTGCGGACGTTGCTCCGTTTGACCACGCATAGGTATATGGAGTTACCCCGCCTGAAGGATTTACATTAGCCGTTCCGTTATTGGAGCCACAGGAAGCATCCGTTTTATTTATACTGATCGCAAATAAGGTTGGTTGAGTAATAGAGATCGTTGATGTTTGTGTACAGCCGTTACCATCTGTTACTGTTACGGTGTATGTATTCGCGGCAAGTCCTGTAGCAGTAGCTGAAACTCCTCCGGCCGGTGCCCAGCTATAAGAATAGGAGCCGCTTCCGCCTCCGGCCGTAACCACTGCCTGGCCGGAGTTTTGTCCGAAGCATTTTACATTAGTCCCGGTTATCGAAGCGGTCACTGAGGTGTTTTGTATAACAGTACCATTAGCAGTCTTTGTACATCCATTCCCATCGGTAACAGTTATGGTATAACCTCCTGCAGTCAAACCGGTAATGGCACTCCCTGAACCTCCGTTGGACCAGATATAAGTATAAGTTCCTGTACCTCCTGTGGGTGAAACAGATGCCTGGCCATTGTTGCTTCCCGAACAAGATATATCTGTAATAGTTATGGGTACAGTTAATACGGCCGGTTGAGTAATGACTGCTGTTGAAGTTCCTGAACATACAGCGTTTCCCCCATCACTCACAGTAACAGTATATGTGGCCGGAGCTAAACCGGTTGCTGCAGATCCTGTTCCTCCTGAAGGAGCCCAGGTATAATTGAATGAACCAGTTCCACCTGATGCTGAAACGGTTGCTGATCCGTTTCCGGCACCATTACATGCAATGTTGATTGATGATAAATTTATACTTAATGGATTCGTGATGCTTATAGTCACACTATTCGTTCGTGAACATCCTCCTGCATCCCTTACTGTAACAGTGTATGTGCCGGCTGCCAGGTTATTTGCCGTAATGCCGGTAGCCGCATTCGACCAGTTAATGGTGTAAGGCAATGTGCCGCCCGCAGGTGTAACGCTTGCTGTTCCGTTTGTTAAACCGCAGGTTGCATTTGTCGAAGCAGGGGTTATAGTCATACTTGCAGGTTCTGTAATAACTGTTGATGAAGTTGCTGTGCAGCCATTGGCGTCTGTAACCCTGATCGTATATGTTCCAGGAGATAAATTAGTTGCCGTTACACCTGCTCCTCCGGAAGGTGACCAGCTGTAGACGTATGGCGGTGTGCCGGCTGAAGCAGTTACAGCTGCACGACCATTATTTGCGCCAAAACAACTTATATTATTTACAGTGTTCGCGAAAACTGTCGGCGGAGAAAATTGATTTGTAACTACTGCTGTTTTTGTTGTTGAACAGCCTTTGCTGTCGGTAACGGTTACACTATAAGTTCCTGCGGAAAGATTGGAGGCAGTTGTTGTAGTTTGTGCGGTCGGGTTCCATGAGTAGGTGTATGGCGAAGTTCCACCGAGTATTGTTATTGCGGCTGCACCATTTCCACGCAGGCAGGTCTCCTGCGTGATGGAAGGGTTATTAATAAACAACGGGGCAGCGTCTGAGATAGTGACATTGGCATAAAACTCGCATCCATTCGCGTCTGTTAATCTGATGGTGTATGTTCCGGGACCCAGGTTATTTGCAGTTGCTGTACTTTGCGACGGGGTTGAATTCCAGAAGTAGGTATACGGGGGTGTACCGTTTGATGGAACGATAGTAGCAGTACCATCTGTTGCGCCATTGCAGCTGCTGTTAGTACTTGTAACTGTACCCGATAATTGTGTGGGTTGTGTGATCGTAATGACGGTCGATTGGGTGCAACCTGAAAAATCGGTTACTGTAACAGTGTAACCACCGGAAGTCAGACCAAATATGGTATCATTGATACCCAGGCTCGGATTCCAAACATAAACATAAGGAGCTTTTGAACCATTCGGTGTAACCCACGCTTTACCATCATTGTATCCAAAGCAGGAAACATTTATAGCAGTGGAGCTTGTTATAACCGCAGGCGGTTGTGTCACACTAACACTTGTTGTAGCTGTACAGCTATTGGCATCGGTAACCGTTACGGTATATGACCCTGCTGCCAGGTTTGTCGCCGTGACTCCTGTTTGGCCTCCCGTCCAGCTATAGCTATAACCTGAAATCCCACCCGATGGAGAGGTTGTTGCTCTTCCGTTTCCTGAATTGTTACATGTTAAATTAACCGGTGTAGCCGTAACTGTTAATGCCGTCGGTTGAGTTATGGTCACAGAGCTTGTAACCGTGCAGCCAGTCGCATCACTAATAGTTACAGTATAGCTGCCCTGGGACAGGTTGTTTGCAGTAGGGGCTGCGGATCCGCTACTCCAGTTATAGGTAAAGGGACTCGTTCCACCTGATATTGTGGCAACCGCGCTACCGGTGGTACCGCCATTGCACAAAATATTAGTACTTGTGAAGCTTATTGTGTTTGGAGCCAGGGTGCCAATATTGACCAAAGCGGTCTTTGTACAACCCTTTATATCTGTGGCTCTTACTATATATGCACCGGGAGCTAATCCTGTTGCCGTTTTCCCGGTTTGCCCATTTGTCCATGAATATGTGTAAGTACCATTACCTCCGGTCGGGTTAGCGGTAGCTGTTCCGTTAGATACCCCCACACATCCGGCATCTGTTTTTATTGTTGTAATTGTAATAGGTGAGGGTTGTGTAAGTGTAACAGTTGCTGTAGCCGTACAGCCACCGGTATTGTCTGTAACAGTAACAGTATAGGTTGTGGCCGACATGGTGGTTGCAGTAATGCCCGTTTGTCCTCCGGCACTCCAGGCGTAACTGTAATTTCCGCTTCCACCCGAAACGTTAACAGAAGCAGTTCCGTCCGCACCACCACTACATGAAACAGGTGTAAAACTCGTCCCAACAGTAAGAGGGCACAGGGGCTTTGAATTAAAAAAAACAGAGGCTAATAAAGGAGAAGCAAATAAGCTAAGTGATACTATATGTAATAATACATAAGTAATTGATAATAAATATTTTATATTTATATTGTATTTCACTGTAATAAAAAAAATGGACTAAATAACCGAGATTAAGGTATGTATTTTTTTTTGTATCAAACAAAGTTATTTACAAAAAATTACGGGGATATTAATACCTGTTTACGATTATAGTTATACAAAGGTTCTGATTGTTTATAACTATTTTATCTTTGCTGGCCGTATTTAATGCGTTTTTATGTACAAGCGAATTTTATTTCATTGTTTTTTAATGTTTTACGTTTTGCAGGTCTTTTCACAAAAAGAGGCCTGGCACTGGTATTTTGGCAACGGTGTCGCACTTGATTTTAGTAACGGTAACATTAAAGCGGTGAATGATGGTCAGTTATACACGAACGAAGGCAGTGCCTCTGTTTCTGATAAGGATGGGCGCTTATTGTTTTATTCGGATGGAGTATCTGTTTGGAATAAAGATCACAGGTTAATAGCAGACGGTCTGAATGGCGCCAACTCATCAACGCAATCCTGTATCATTATAAAAAAAACGGGATCAGAAACGCTTTATTACCTCTTTACAATAGATGAATTAGCCGGACCAAAGGGATTGTCCTATTCAGTTATTGATATGAAGCAAAACAACGGATCAGGTGTTGTAATAATAAAAAACAAGTTACTGTTAACACCCACATCAGAAAAGCTCACTGCAATACGTCATTCAAACGGCAAGGCATGGTGGGTAATTGTTCATCAATGGAACTCTTCGGCTTTCTATTGTTATATGCTTGATGCAAATGGGATATCTGCTCCTGTTATATCAAATGTCGGTGTTGTGCACAAAGATAACGGTAATGGAAAGAATGCATCATCAATAGGTTATATAAAAGGTTCGCCTGACGGTACCAAACTTGCTTCAGTTATTTGCTATGTTCCAAATAACAATATTGAGTTGTTTGATTTTAACAATACTACCGGTGTGCTGTCAACCCCGGTTAACTTACCAAGTCCCGGGAATGCTTATGGCACCTGTTTTTCACCCGATGGCACAAAACTTTATGTTTCGTATGAATCCATGGGAAGAGGTATTGTTCAGTATGATCTGACCGTTTCGGAAATTGCAAAGTCCGGGGTTCGCGTATCTGATATGGATAGTACAAGATACGGTGCGATGCAGATCGGACCCGATGAAAGAATTTATGTCGCCAAACTCGGACAGTTTCTCGATGTAATTTCTAATCCCAATAAAACTGCTATGAATTGTGGTTTTAGAAGAAATCAGGTTGACCTGAAAGGTATGTATAGCACATTTGGGTTGCCCGATTTTTTTATACTCGACTACAGTAATATAAAAGTTAATTTAGGTAACGATACTGTTGTCTGTGAAAAGAGCTATATGCTGGATGCAAAAAATAGCGGAGCATCATATAAATGGTCGACAGGTGAAAAGGAGCAGAGAATAACTATTACGAGAACAGGAACATATTGGGTAATTGTGAATAAGAATGGGCAAACGGTAACAGATACCGTTAAAATAAAATTCCGGAAGCCAATTGTTCTTGAGTTGGGGAGAGATACAGTAATATGCGGAGATATGTATCCTATTGATGCGGGAAATTCGGGACTTGGTTACCGCTGGTCAAGTGGCGCAAGTTCACAGGTGTTCGTTGCTAAGGAAACAGGTAATTATAGCGTAACAGTAACAGATGGAATCTGTTCCAAAACAGATAATGTGAAGGTGACTTTTGGTAATGTTGCTAATCCTTTCATTCCGACTAAAGAGTTTGATCCGGGTAATGGAGGACTAAATAGTCATTTCGATTATATTTTGAACGGAGTGACGTGGTTCAACTTAAAAATCAGAAACAAAAGAGGAAAAGTTGTTTTTGAAACGGATGACAGATCAAAAAAATGGAATGGATACCAGGATGGAAAGGAGGTACCGGCAGGTAATTATATTTGGGAACTTAAATATAAAACCGCATGTACACGTGACCAGATAAATGAGCAAAGAGGTGTGGTAATTGTTAACTGATCGGATAGTAATTGAAATAAATAATATAGTTTAAATTAATGTAAGGTTATGAGAGTATTGAAATTCGGTGGAACCTCGGTCGGCTCGGCAGAGCGCATGAAAAGTGTGGCCGGTCTTATAAATGATGGGGTTCCGAAAATTGTTGTGCTTTCCGCAATGTCGGGCACAACCAACAACCTGGTTGAAATTGCAAAAGCGTTCTATCAGAAGGATAGTGTTTCTGCAAATAAGTTAATTAATGAGTTGAATGCAAAGTATGATAAAGTGATCCTTGAGTTATACAAGACCGAAAAGGCTGTAAATAAAGGGAAAGAACTGATAAAAAATCATTTCGACTACCTGCGTTCATTCAATGCCGATTCTTTCAGGGTAAATGAAGAGCGTGCGATTCTTGCACAGGGAGAGTTAATTTCTACCGCTTTGTTTCATTATTTTATGGAAGAGAACAACATTCCTTCCGTACTTCTTGCCGCACTCGATTTTATGCGTATTGATGAGAATGATGAACCGGATCTTGCATCCATTGAGACACATCTTAAAAAAATTCTTGCCAACCATAAAGGTGACAAACTTTTTATCACTCAGGGTTACATTTGCCGCGATCCATTTGGTTCAATTTCGAACCTGAAGCGCGGCGGAAGCGATTATACAGCAACGCTGATCGGTGCGGCTTTGTATTCCGATGAAGTTCAGATATGGACTGATATTGACGGAATGCATAACAATGATCCGCGTATTGTTGAGAAAACAAAACCTGTATCTGAATTGTCGTTCGATGAGGCTGCTGAATTGGCTTACTTTGGCGCCAAGATATTGCATCCTACATGCGTAAACCCCGCCCGTTTCAGAAAAATACCTGTCCGTCTTCTGAATACCATGCAGCCCAAAGCAAAAGGTACCGTAATAAGCGATAAATCGACAGGAGATACGATCAAAGCGGTTGCCGCCAAGGATGATATTATTGCAATAAACATTGTATCGGGTCGCATGCTTATGGCCTTTGGTTTTTTAAGAAGTGTGTTTGAAGTATTTGAACGGTATAAGACTCCTATTGATATGATTACTACATCCGAAGTGGCTGTATCATTAACAATAGATGATCCGAAAAACCTTGATGCGATCGTTAAAGAACTTGCTGCTTTCGCCACAATAAATGTTGACCATGAACAAACTATCATTTGTATTGTAGGTGATTTCCTTGCAGATAAATCAGGA
>JAEUTS010000204.1 GCA_016787005.1 Bacteroidia bacterium | reverse complement strand
TTATTGGTCCGCACATGCCCACACAGTGAAAACTGCCCAAAAAACCTAACGATATGGCTGCAATGAAAAAGCTCATTTTAGTTCATAAATACCGATTCTTCAAAATAATAATCTTTATTTTCCATTTTCCAGTTGATCTGTATTTTGTATAGCCCTCTTTTAAATTTTGCGGAGGATATGACCTGGTCGTTTTTAATGTCAACGTTAAGTTTTTCCTGGAGGTCCAGTGAAGCGTCCGACGGACGGTATAACCTGATCGTTCCGGTCGCGTTTTTTTCAAGCAACTCCTTAGGAAAGTTTATGTGCAACGATTTATCCTTTGCCTCACATACAATGGGGCCGCTCAGGGTATTCACATTTTTTATTGCATCTATCTTTCCCTGGAATTTAATTTCCTGGTCGTAATAATCTGCTGAAACAAGGTCGACCTTCTGGTTGGAAGCCAAAAATACCAGTGTAAGTATCATCGCGACAAAGCCTGTGTATAGCAGTGCTATTTTATGACCCCAGTTCATTTGTATCATGTGAATTTGTTTTGCAGCTACTTTGAAACGGGTCCAAAGAAGCTTGTTTCTATTGTCTTTATTTTTTTGTCAGCCGAGTAAATGCCCACCTTTAATTTTGTTTTTCGCGCTTTGATCGTTCTTTTGTCAAGGATAATGAAGAATTCTCCCTGTGCATGGTTCTCGCCGGCAACTTCAAGGCCTTCTTTGCCTATGAGTTTGATCTCACCATTTGCCGATTCAAGTTTAAGCTGAACCGGCATATTCGTACGTGTTTTGTTTTCAAGTTTAATATTGTAAATATTGCTCACGTGTATGCTGTCGGGCTGCTCCTGGTAAAGCAGGCCGCGTGCACGGATGATACTGACATCAACATCACTCCGGCTGATAATGAGAAACGATTCGAGCCCGATCAGCACAAGCAGTACACAGCTATAAGCGATGAGCCGGGGAGTGATTTTCAGTTTTTGTTTATTGATAATGCCGTTTTCCGAATCATAACGTATAAGTCCTTTCGGCAGTCCAACACTTTCCATCATGTGATCACAGGCATCAATGCATGCGGTACAGTTCACGCATTCCAATTGAGTGCCGTTGCGTATATCAATTCCGGTCGGGCAAACTTTAACACATTGATCACAATCAATGCAGTCGCCAACCGTACGCGTCTCATTTTTTTTGAACTTGCCGCGCAATTCACCGCGTATATAGTCGTAAGCTACAACAATGGAATTTTTATCCAGCAATACTCCCTGTAAGCGTCCGTATGGACAAACCACCAGGCAGGCTTGTTCACGGAATATTGCAAAAATAAAATAGAAGACACCTGTAAACAGCCAGATTGATATAAAGCCTCCAATATGCGATGAGATCGGATCCTGAACGATTCGGAACAGCTCGTCAATACCAATTATGTAGGACAGGAAGGTATTGGCAATAAGAAATGCGACCAGCATGAATATTGTGTGCTTGGAAATTTTCTTAATGATTTTATCCCTGTTCCAGGGGCCTTTATTAAGCGCTTTTTGATGAGTGCCATCACCTTCTATCCAATACTCAATTCTCCGGAAAACCATTTCCATGAAAATTGTTTGCGGACAGGCCCATCCGCAAAAAACACGGCCAAAGACCACTGTAAAAAGAACTACAAACAGTATAAAGATGAGCATGCCAAGGCCGAACAGGAAAAAATCCTGAGGCCAGAATACCATGCTGAATAAGATGAATTTTCCCTTAACAATGTTGGCCAGAAACAGGGGATTGCCATTTATTTTAATAAAGGGGATTGTAAAAAATGCTATAAGATAAAATATACTTGTAACGGTACGGGCATTATACAACTTTCCTTTTGGCTTTTGTGCATAGATCCATGCCCTGTGACCCTCCTTATCAATGGTTGATATCGAATCCCTGAAAGATTCGTTCCGGCCTGTATCTGTTTTTTCGGTCATACATTATTTTATTGCCGGCGCCTCTGTTTTAACTATTGTGTCGGATTTAATGATCAGAGAATCTGTTTTAACATTTAACGAATCAGAAACAATCGCTTGTTCGGTGTACATATCTCCCTGCTTTGCCTTCGCATTAGGCGGGTTGGTGCCGTGCAGCGTTTTTATATATGACGTAATGCAGGCAGTTTGAGATGGAGATATTTCATCCTTCCAAGACTTCATTCCCTTGTCAGGAAAGCCGTATTTAATTGTTTTGAAAATATCTTTAACACTTCCTCCATGAATCCAATAGTCGTCCGTTAGATTCGGGCCAACCTGGCCTTCTCCTTTTCTTCCATGACAAGCTGCGCAATTATCCATAAAAAGTTCATGCCCTTTTTCAATACTTGCCTTGTCTGTAAGAAGTGTTACATTGGTTTCATCAACCAGGTTAGCAGCTTTTTTCATATACTCTACAAGATCCGCATCAGCTTTTTTAATTTCTTTTTCATACTCAGCTATCTGAAGGTCGCCCGCGTAACTGATGTGATAGTATGTAAAATACGCAACCGCCCATATTATAGTAATATAGAAACCATATTTCCACCAGGGCGGGAGATCGTTATCCAGTTCGCGTATACCGTCATAACTATGATCAAACATGATCTCGGCTTCTTCTTCAATGGCGACAGATGCATTAAATTTATCAATTAGTCCCGGAAGTTCTTCTTTTTCGCCCGACAGGGCGGCCTTTTCCGCTTCACGTTCTTCAATTCCCAATAGTGTTCTTACACTTGTGAGTAGAACGGATATGATCAGCAATTCGATCGCGATAACCGCAATTAATAAGTAAAATATGTGCTGATCAAGACCACCTATCCTGTAGTCTGCTACTGCCGGAACAGTTTGTGCAAAACCGGTGCCGGTACTCATCAATATGAGGAGTGTAATCACTCCTAAATGCGTTCCGCTCTTGTTGTTTTCATCTTTGGTATATTGGGCCGTATTCTTTAGAACATCAGTCAATACCGCTATTACAATAAGCAACAGAATAATCACACCGGTTAGCGTCAGGAGCAATGGATTTGACCAAAAGGGTGGTTCGTTGACTTTAACACTTTGCGCGAAAACGGAACCCGGAATAAATACGCTCATGGCTAAACCAGGTATTGATCTTTTAGATCTCCGGAAGTTTGATGATATTTTTTGAATAGAGTTCATAAAAATATTTTTATGGATTGATACTAACTTGATCATTTTTAAGCGGGATCTGCTCCAGCTCTGTTATTTGCTCTTTTTTTACACTTAACGCCCAGAATGTTACAACTGAAAAGAATATAACAAATATGAATAGCGATATCATCGGGTAGATATCAATTCCGGCTATTGAGGTTAAGTAGTTAATGAATTTCATCTGTATATAATTTGTGAGTTCTTAATTGTCAGATGGAATACGCCATCTCGTTTTATTCATTTCGGCTGGTAAGCCTTTGGCTTATGGCTATTTCATAATCAAAAGTTTTATTATAGAAATAACTCCTGTTAATTTTTGTTTACTGGTTGTGCTTTTATATCCTTTCCTAAACGTTGCAGGTAAGCAATAATGGCAACAATCTCTTTATCTGAAGCTGTTTCAATTTTATCATTTTTCAGATTAGCCGCTATTTCATTGGCCTGTTTCATAAGGTCTTTGTTAGCGATCTTGTCATAATCTTTCGGATATGGCACACCAAGTGTTATCATAGCCCTGATCTTGGCAGGTGTACTGGCAGTATCCAGGTTATTGTCTAGCAGCCACGAATAATTAGGCATAATAGAATACTCAGCCATTGAGGTTGGCTCCAGCATATGGTTGTAATGCCACGAATCAGGGTATTTTCCGCCGATTCTTGCCAGGTCGGGGCCTGTGCGTTTAGAGCCCCATTGAAACGGGTGATCATAAATAAATTCTCCTGCTTTTGAATATTCTCCGTAACGTGCAGTCTCGGATCTGAATGGACGAACCATTTGTGAATGACAGGTATAGCAGCCCTCGCGCACATAAATGTCACGACCCTGTAACTCAAGCGGGGTGTATGGTTTAACGCTTGCAATGGTTGGAATATTTGATTCGATAAGGAATGTAGGCACCATTTCGATTACGCCGCCCACAAGTACCAGAGCAAGGCTTAACAGGAGTAATTGAACAGGCCTGCGCTCAATCCATCTGTGCCAGTGTTCTTCATTGTGTTCTTTATAAGCGGCCGCTAATGGTGCAGCTTCCGCTTCTTCATCCGCCAGGAAGTTCCCGATTTTCACAGTTTTGATCAGGTTGTAGGCCATCATTATTGCACCAATCAGGTACATTGTGCCGCCTACAGAGCGCAGCATATAAAATGGTTTCATGCGTACTACTGTTTCAATAAACTGGTATTGCAGCTGGCCTTCTTCAGTAAATTGTTTCCACATTTTACTCTGTTCAAAACCTGCCCAATACATTGGTACGGCATAGAAGAGTATACCCAGTGTTCCGAGCCAGAAATGCCAGTTGGCTAATTTTTTCGAGTACAGATCGGTTTGAAACAGACGTGGTATCAGCCAGTATAAGATACCAAAGGTCAGAAAGCCGTTCCAGCCCAACGCTCCAACGTGTACGTGAGCGATTGTCCAATCCGTGAAGTGACTGATCGCGTTTACACTTTTTAATGATAGCATTGGGCCTTCAAATGTAGCCATGCCATACGCGGTAATCGCCACTACCATAAATTTAAGAACTACGTCTTCGCGTACTTTGTCCCATGCGCCGCGCAATGTCAGGAGTCCGTTTATCATACCTCCCCATGAAGGAGCAATAAGCATTACAGAAAATACAACGCCTAGTGATTGTGCCCAATCGGGTAATGCTGTATACAACAGGTGGTGAGGACCAGCCCAGATGTACAAAAAAATAAGTGCCCAAAAATGAATGATGGATAAACGATACGAATAGACTGGGCGGTTGGCTGCTTTAGGAATGAAATAGTACATTAATCCCAGGTAGGGAGTGGTCAAAAAGAAAGCCACTGCGTTATGCCCGTACCACCATTGTACAAGCGCATCCTGTACTCCCGCATACCATGAATAACTCTTCAGTAATGAAACAGGAATCTCAAATGAATTTACAATGTGCAACATGGCCACTGTTACAAAAGTTGCAATGAAAAACCAGATGGCCACATAGAGATGACGCTCTCTTCTTTTGATAATAGTACCGAACATGTTCCATCCGAAAACTACCCATATAAGAGCAATGGCAATATCAATTGGCCATTCCAACTCGGCATACTCTTTACCGGTTGTGAAGCCAAAAGGAAGTGTTAAAGCAGCAGCAACAATAATCAATTGCCATCCCCAGAAATGTATCTTACTGAGCAGATCACTAAACATACGTGCTTTGCACAAGCGCTGTAAGGAATAATATACACCCATAAAAATTCCATTGCCTACAAAAGCAAAGATCACCGCATTGGTGTGCAGGGGTCTTAGGCGCCCGAATGTCGTTTGTGAAATACCTAAATTAAGCGACGGGTAAACTAATTGTAAAGCGGCCCATAAACCAACAAGCATTCCAACAAGTCCCCAAAGAATAGTAGCGTAAGCAAATTGCTTAACTATCTTGTTATCGTATCTGAATTTTTCTATTTCCATATAGTTTATTTTTTTGTTTTTGTGGTTTGGTCAGCGTTTTTATTAACCGGGTCGTCAAAAAGCATGCGGATGGAAGGGGTGTAGTCATCATCATATTGCCCGTTTCTCACAGACCATATAAACGCGACAAGAAAGCCAACTGCTACAGTTAAACTTATTCCAACTAAAAGAAAAATCGCGCTCATCATCAAAGTATTAACTACTAAACAAAAATAAAAGCTGTGAATAAATGCTATAATGACAGGTGTCAGACGGAGATATGATATTTATCAGGTTTATCGGATTATAATTTATGTATAAACACATACGATAGGATGAAATAATCAACGCAAATGTCTTTTTGCCATCAAAGCACTTACTCCTGTTGTAAAAGCGACAATAGAAACAGAGCTTATGGGCATGAGTATTGCAGCTATTACAGGAGACAGTGTGCCCTGAACCGCAAATGATAAACCGATAATGTTATAAATAATGGAGATGATAAAACTTCCGATAATTATTTTCTTACCGGTTTTAGCATAATCAAAGAATGATCCTAAGCGGCTGAACATGGTACCCTCCAGAATTGCATCGCATGCCGGTGAAAAATTATTAATGTTATCTGAAACTACGATACCGACATCACTTTTTTTAAGCGCTCCGGCATCATTCAATCCATCTCCTATCATAACTACTTTATGTCCGTTTTTCTGCAGGCGCTCAATAAATTGAAGTTTGTTTTCTGGAGATTGATCGAACAAGATTGTATTTTCAGCACCAAACAGGTTTGTAAGCCGCTTTTGTTCGGCGGAATTGTCGCCGGAAACAAGGGCAAGTCTGTATTTTTCCGAAAGCTGCCTGATCAGCTCTTCAAAACCTTTTCTGTATTCATTTTGAATAGTAAAATGTCCGGTCAATTTATCGTTGATCCTGACATATACCTTTCCTGTGGCGGGTGCATTTTCTTTCAAGCCGGTAATAAAAGAAAGTGAACCGATACGGATATATTTTCCCTGAACAGTCCCTTCCATTCCTTCCCCAATAAAATGTTTGAAATTATTGATAGGCAATTGAACATTGGAACTCAGATAATGACTTATTGCAGCACTGGATGGATGCGTGGATTGTTTAACCAAAGTGAATATCAAATCTTTTTCTGAAGAGCTGAGTTCTATACCTTCCCAGGTAACTGCTGCCATGTTGTTTTGCGTAATAGTGCCTGTTTTATCGAAAACAATAACATCGGCATCCGCCATTGCTTCGATAACCGATGCGTTTTTGATATAGAGTTTATTGTTGCCAAAAATATGAAGCATATTACCGTTTGTAAATGTTGCGGAAAGCAGCAAAGCACATGGACAGGCGACGATAAGTACCGAAGTTACCGCATTTAGGGCTTTGGAAGGATCATTAAGATACCAATAGAGTCCTGCCGATATGGCTATGGCGAACAGTATCCATGTAAATTGTCTGCTAAGCTCATGAATGAACGAAACCTTCTTTTCCCAGATGCGGTCGAACGTTTCATTGTTCCATAATTGAGTTAAATAGCTTTGGGAAACTTCTTTAACTACTTCCATTTCCAATGTGCCCCCCAGTTGTTTTCCACCGGCGTAAACAATTTCTCCCAGTGTTTTTTCTATGGGTACTGATTCGCCCGTAACAAAGCTATAATCAATTGCAGCTTTGCCATAAAAAAGGATCGAATCCGCAGGAATAAGCTCATTGTTATGGATCACTATACGGTTGCCTGCCTTTAGTTGAGAAACAGGGATATTCTCCTCGATTCCGTTTTTTTTGACAGTTACTGAAATAGGGAAATATGATTTGTAATCTCTTTCAAACGAAAGTGACTGATAGGTTTTATCCTGAAAGAACCGTCCAACCAGCATAAAGAATACAATACCTGACATGGAATCGAGATACCCGGCACCGGTCCCGCTTATGATATCATAAATACTGCGTGTGAATGTTATGATTACAGCAAGTGCTATTGGTGCATCTATGTTCAGGAATTTTTGTTTTAAGCTTTTCCACGCTGAAATATAAAATTCAGATGCGCTGTAGAAGAATACAGGCAATGAAAGCAGGAGGTTGAGATACCCGAAAAACTCTTTCATCCCTTTATCGGTGTAATTACCTGATGAAAAGTATTCCGGAAAACTTAGCATCATTATATTCCCAAAACAAAACCCTGCTATTCCTAATTTAAAAACCCGTGAGCGATCATAGGTTGTGATCTTCTTATCTTCAATATCATTGAGGCTTATGTGAGGTTCATACCCGATTTGGGTGAGCAGCTCTGCCGCTTTTCTGAGTGAGAACCGATCTGCATGAAAGACGATGGTTATTTCTTTTCTTTGAAAGTTTACCCGGGACTGAATAATGCCCGTATTTAATTTGTGTAGATTTTCCAATAACCATATACATGAACTGCAATGGATCTGAGGAAGG
>JAEUTS010000198.1 GCA_016787005.1 Bacteroidia bacterium | reverse complement strand
ACAAAAGTAATGGTCATCAGGTCGAGAAAGCCATTGATAAAACGCTCTATGCCGAATTTGCTTTTTCCATATTTGCGCTCCTGGTGCTGGACAGTTTTTTCACCAATTTTAGTGAAGCCGGCCCACTTGGCAATAACAGGGATGTAACGATGCATCTCGCCGTACACTTCAATGCTTTTTACCACTTCTTTTTTATACGCTTTTAAACCGCAATTAAAATCGTGGAGGCGTATGCCGGATATACTTCGTGTTACCCTGTTAAATAATCGGGTAGGAATGGTTTTACTTATTGGGTCGTATCTTTTTTTCTTCCAGCCCGAGATCAGATCGAAACCTTCTTCTGTGATCATTTTATACAGACCGGGGATCTCATCCGGACTGTCCTGAAGGTCCGCGTCCATTGTAATTATTACATCACCAAGGGCCGCTTCGAAGGCTGTATTTAACGCGGCCGATTTGCCATAATTTCTCCTGAATTTAATTCCTTTTACCGCGGGATTATTTGCTGAAAGTGATTCAATTACTTTCCAGGAACCATCTTTACTTCCATCATCAACAAAAATAACTTCGTACGAAAATTTATTTTCGTTCATCACTTTAGCGATCCAATTGCTCAGTTCAACTAAAGACTCCTCTTCATTCAGTAAGGGTATGACTACGGAAATATTCATTGCTACGGGTAAAGCTTTATACGTTTGTTGGAGTTTCTTCAAAAACAGGGCGTGCCTTTTTAATGATCGCGCCCATGATCAACGCGAAAATAGCGCCAAATAGTATCCCCATAAAATAGTTTTTTATCTGCGATCCGACGGAGAAATTATTTCCCGCCTCTTGCAGCTGTTCAGCCACCTCATCAATTTTTTCCTGCGGAGCACCCATATTCTCCATCATGGTCATTGTTTTCTCCATTATGGCGTTCTGCAATTTTTCGGGAAGTTCGGGATCGATCACATGGTATAAGAGCAGACCGAACAGGGTACTGATAGTGCCAGCAATGATACACATCACAAATGTTTTGATAAAAGCATCCTTAAACGAGATATAGCCCCCCATATCTTTACGTATGCGTAGTGATAAGATCACATACATGGTAATTATGGCGACAAGGATCAATATGCCTACCCACCAGGTAGCCATAAATTGAACCCCCATCAGGTAAGTGAAAGCCTGTAGTAAAATGCCAATAAAACCTGCTATTAAGCCATATTTTATCCCGGGATCCTTCATGTTATGTGTTTGTTTGGTTATTCCGGTAACAAAGATATAAGATTTTGTGGCTCAATATGTTGTATTTAAACGAGGTTTGTCAGATAGATTTGTTAATTTTGTTACGGGCAAGTCTTATACGACCAGCTCCTGCTGAACTCCCCCAGGCGGGGAACCGAGCAAGGGTAAGTGGTTGAGCGGTGCGATATAAGTAGCTTGCCCTTTTTTTATTTTCCTTTCTTTCCCCTGTACTATTTAATTTTTAGGAATTTCAGATTATTTAACCTCAATAGTTAATGCTATCTGTAAATGTGTTAATGGTAATTATTTAAAAAATATCGGAAACTCTCCACCACAGGTGCCTGTCCACCTCATTTCTTTAACTTTCACGCGTTTTCCATTTTGATTTTCAAAAAATTCTAATTCTTCAATATGTTCACCAATAATTGTAAATATTACCGGTTTTTCTTGTTCAAAATCCCTTTGTAATTTGAATGAATAAACTTTATTTGATTTGTCAATTTTTACAATTGACGTATCGGACTTTTGTAATGTGAAAAGTTTAGTCCAAAATAATTCTCCTTCCTTTTCATCGGCAACAATTTTTATCAAAAAATATTTTTTTGTGTTTTGCAAATTAGCTGAAATTCCTATTTGTGTTTTGGTATTATATATCGACTCAAATCTTATCCAAAGCATACCCGGACCCTGATTAATTGAAGAGTTGGAGTAAAATTTGTATTTCTTCTTGATTAAGGATTTGTCCGGTTTATTTGAATTAAAGGGCAAGATTCCTATACTTCTACCATTTTCGAAATATTCCATGTAAACCAGTTTAGCTGGGTTTTTTGGGTAAGGTGTAAGCTTCCCTATCTATAGTGCCAGTGGTTCAAAGTTATTTAATTGTTCTTGTTCATTGTAATGTTTCGATAAATAAAGTTCAGGTGTTAATCCTTTCAAAGATTCGTGAGGTCTGTAAGTATTGTATTCCATCATCC
>JAEUTS010000197.1 GCA_016787005.1 Bacteroidia bacterium | reverse complement strand
TTTCATTACCGGCAGGTCTTTTTTAGCTTGCGCGCTTAAACTGCTTTTAATTGCGTGTTCATTGTATTTTTTCTGTTCGGCAATTAGGTTGAATAGTTTGAGATAAGTATTGTCTTGCCCACCCCTGTTTCCTGATGTAGTAATTTTAAAATATCGTTTCTCATTCATTGACATACAATGGATCAATTCATGAAGGTTGTCTGATGTATTTTTCATTTCAAAAATTAGTTGACGATAGATATTTAGATTAATTTGATCTGAAGTAAAGTGCGATGCTATTATCTTAAATTAAATAATTAATCACATAAATATATGATAAACAATATTTTAAATGAAATATAGTAAGAACTGAAATTATATTTAATTTAAATATTTATTTGATTTTACCCCAAACTAAAGTTATTTTTATAAGGATTCAGAGGTTGTTCTATGAGACATTCAATTCAAACAATTTATCGGTCCGTATTTATTATTCTTGTTCTCGCTTCTGTATGTATTGATGTGCATGCGCAGGGTAGTTTAGCGGATAAATTAACCGACTCGGGTTTATCTGAATCAAAGAAAAGGGAGATCGAAAAGAATCTGCAGGATTTACCCACCGCTTTCCGTAAAAATATGGGGCAATGGAACAGTGAAATTATTTTTGAATCAGCTTCTTCAGGTGTGCACATGTATTTTATGAAGGATGGCATAAGTTATGCGGCTGTAAGGGAAGCAGAAGATGAAATGAAAGCAGGGGCGGCGGCGGAACTTGTTTATGCCGGTAGCGGTCATGAGTATTTAGTATGGAATATGAAGTTTGTTGGTTGTAATAAAAATGTGAAGTGCTCATCGGAAGGTGAGCGGAAAAGTAAGATCAATTACCTGATCGGAAATGATCCATCCCGTTTTGTGACAAATGCTCCCGATTACAATCTGATCAAATACCACGAATTGTATGACAAGATAGATGCCCGTTATTATTCATCCGGCAACAAGATCAAGTATGATTATGTTGTTAAGCCGGGAGGGAAGATCAATGACATAAAAATGAATTTCGAAGGAGTTAAAAAGATAAGTATTAAAAATGACGGATCTCTGGAAATAAGAACTGATTGGGGAACTGCCACAGACCTCGCCCCATATTCTTATCAGGTTATTAATGGAGTAAAGAAAGAAGTAGATGTTTGTTATAATTTGTCAGATAAAAATACAGTGGGTTTTTATTGTAAGGGATACGATCCTTTATACGACCTTATAATTGATCCCGTGATATTAGTTTATTCGACTTATGTAGGAGCAGCTGGTCCGCTTTCCGGTCCTTTGATTTGGGGCTATACGTATGACATTGCTTCAGATGATCTGGGAAACGCTTATGTTACAGGATGGTATGATGGAGCAGGGTTTCCTACCAAGCCTGGAAATTATGATGCATCATACAATACAAATACGGATGTAGTTGTTTTTAAAATGAGGCCGGATGGAACCGATATCGTGTATGGTACATATATAGGAGGGAGCAGTGGTGAAAGGGGATATGGAATAACGATTGATAATACCGGGAATGCTTATGTCACAGGCAATACGGGATCTGCTAATTTTCCTGTTACGGCAGGAGCATTTGATGTTGCTTTTAACGCGGGACAATCACAGCCATTTTTATTGAAACTTAACGCCGCCGGATCAGCATTGGTCTATTCTACATTTCTCGGCGATCAGGGAGCCGGAGAAGGAGTAGTTATAAATAATGCAGGAGAAGCTTTTGTTACAGGAAGAATAAACAGTGCGACTTTTCCAACTACAGCGGGGTGCTATGATAATACTTTTAATGGCGGGCTGGGCGATGTTTTTGTAACAAAATTTAATGCCGGAGGAAGTGCTATTTTGTATTCTACATATGTTGGCGGTTCGAATGATGCAACCGGAGCAGGGACTATAGGATGGAATGATTTTGGTGGAAGTGATATCGGATGTAGGATCGCATTGGACCCGGTAGGGGATGTTTATGTTACCGGCTTTACTACTGCAAGCGATTTTCCAACCACGCCAGGCTGCTACGATCCAACCCTTAACAATGCGGCAGGAACAAATAATGGTGATGGCATATTGTTTAAACTTAGCTTAAATGGGGCCGGTGCTGCCGATATGAAATACTCAACCTATTTTGGAGGTTCAAGCAATGATCAGTCTTTTGATATTGCCGTGAATGCCGCAGGCGAAGCTTTTGTGACAGGAATAACGCTATCGAATAATTTTCCTACCACTCCTGGTTCTTATGATCCTACGTATAATGTACCTTGCACCACCGCGTCTTATAATGTTTTTCTTGTAAAAATGAATACTACCGGTACGGCGTTGGTTTATTCAACTTTTGTAGGTGGTAATGGAATTGGAATGTCGGTTCAGGTAAATGCGAAAGATCAGGCCTATGTTAATGTGGCTTATCCGACGAGGGCAATACCGCTAACGGGTGGCGCTTGCGGAACTTTAAATGATGTACCTATGTTAACATGCAGTTACAAGCGCATTGTCACCAATGGCACCGGGGTTGCACTGTATAAATTCAATAATACCGGCAGCAAATTACTCTTTACCGCATGGATAGGTGGAAGTAATATTGATGGCGATTTTGGAAATACACATATCTCATTGGTCAAAAATGGGTGTAATGAAGATGTCGTTATGACTACAGTTACTCACTCTTCCGACTTTCCGACTACTGTAGGAGCTTTTCAAACTACCAAAAAGAATCTTCAGAGTTCAGAAGACCAACCGGTCGTGCTGCGTTTATCGCAAACATTCAATGCTGATTTTACGGTTCCGGCAGCAACTTGTAATTCACCTGCAAAGTTCAATAACATTACAAATCAATGCGGTATGTGGGATTCTGTACAAACATGGCTATGGGATTTTGGAGATGGAACAACTTCTAACCTGATAAGCCCCAATCATACTTACGCGGCACCGGGCACGTACGCAGTAAAACTAATTGCTATTTGCCCCGATGATACTATTATTAAAAGTATCACTGTTACAGGTGTTTGCGGAATGTCCGTTACTGCAGCGCCGGCAAGTGTTTGTCCAAGTGCTTGTGCAACAATTACCGCGACAGGTAATGGGGGTACCACGCCTTATACCTATTCATGGAGCACGGGCGCGATCACACAAAATATAAGTCTTTGTCCTGTATCAACAACAACCTATACAGTAAAAATAACTGATGCTGTCGGCACAACAGCCACAACCACTTCATTGATAACTGTTAATCCGGGAGTAAATGTTACAATCATTCCAACCGATATAACCTGTAATGGCAGTACGAATGGGAGTGCGGTTGCCGCAGGCGGAAGTGGTACCACCCCGTATACTTATAGTTGGAGCAATGGCCTGACAACGCAAACCATAACAGGCCTCGCGCCGGGTAGTTATACAGTTAAGGTAACAGACAGTAAAGGTTGCACTTCAACTACAACAACTGCAATAATTTCACCTCCCGCTTTGGCAGGATTATTTACAAAGGGCACGGCTGTTTGTAATGGTTGTGGTTGTAAAGAATGGTTGATGGTAACCGGAAGCGGTGGTACAAGTCCGTACTCTTACACCTGGCCCGATGGATATATAAACAGGTATAAAAATGAACTTTGTCCGGGAACAAATACCATCAATATAAAGGACAAGAATGGGTGTAGTGTGAATATTGTAGTGAGTGCACCTTGATCCGATAAAAAGTATTTCTCTCCTGTTTCCGATTCTTTATTTGTAATTTGTAATACCTGTAAAGTATTTACCTTTGCGCGTAAATGAATTACAAAGAAACCCTCCAATACATGTATAATGCATTGCCCATGTTTCACCGCATTGGCAGCGCGGCATATAAAGCTAACCTTGATAATACGATTGCCATTTGCGATCTGTTAAATAATCCTCAGGATAAATTCAAGTCGGTGCACATTGCAGGTACAAATGGTAAGGGTTCAACTTCTCATATGCTCGCTTCAATATTGCAAAGTGCGGGATATAAAGTTGGTCTGTACACTTCACCGCATCTCAAAGATTTTCGCGAGCGGATCCGGATCAACGGGAAGATGATACCGAAAAAATTTGTGGTTGATTTTGTTTCCAGTTACAGGCGAGGCTTTGAACGTATTCAACCTTCATTTTTTGAAATGACTGTTGGTTTGGCTTTCGATTATTTTTCGAAACAAAAAGTAGACATCGCTGTAATTGAAGTCGGGCTCGGAGGAAGACTTGATTCCACAAATATAATTACACCATTATTGTCGATAATTACCAACATAAGTTACGATCACCGGAATTTATTGGGTAATACGTTGCAAAGAATTGCTACTGAAAAGGCCGGTATTATTAAACCTGGGATCCCCGTTGTAATTGGGGAAACACAAGCAGGAATAAAAAGCATTTTTACAAAAAAGGCACTTGATTGTAATTCCCCTGTTTTTTTTGCGGACAAACTGTATAAACTCAAAAATTATAAGCAGGAGAGTAAAAAAGGGAAACTATACCTGTGTGCAGATGTTTATCGACCGACAAAATTAATTATTTCCGGTTTGAGATGTGAATTGCCGGGGTTGTATCAACTTAAAAATATTAGAACTGTTTTAATGGCAATAGATGTCCTTTCTCGTCCCTCACTCCCTGCCCGCCTGCCGAGGCTTTTAAACGTAGGCGTGGTCCCTCGTCTGCCTGCCGAAGCTTTCCAGCGTAGGCATGGTCCCTTTAACATAAGTTTTGGACATATTTATCATGGGATTGCTAACGTTGTTTCACAAACCGGCTTACTCGGCCGATGGCAGGTGCTTGATGAGAAACCTTTGGTAGTCGCCGATACCGGTCATAATGAAGCGGGTATTAAAGAAGTGTTGAAGCAAATAAAGGCGACTCCTCATAAAAAGCTTCATATAGTTTTGGGAATGGTAAATGATAAGGATATTAAAAGTATACTCGGGCTATTACCCAAAGGGGCAATGTACTATTTCTGTAAACCAGGTATCCCTCGTGGATTAGATGAAAAGGAATTGCAACAACAAGCCTATCGGGCCGGACTAAAAGGCTCGTCCTTTAATTCGGTGAAAAGTGCATATAAAGCCGCACGATGGGCGGCCACTAAAGGAGATATGGTGTTTGTGGGTGGTAGTACTTTTGTGGTCGCTGAGGTAGTTTAACTAGATTTTAAAAATTCAATTCGATTCTCCCGAGTATTGAATTGAAACGTTCACTCAGCCGGTCCACTCTTTTAAAAGTTTTTCAAAAGCAGATTTTAATTCTGATAGTTCTTTTTCAAGCGTTTCTACACGGCTTTCAAGGTTGTTCACATTTGCGTTTTTGTGATCTTCCTGTATTTCCTCATCAGGCTCCTGCTGAACTTCGCCGAACAAATGAATAAACCGTTGCTCTTTTTGCCCGGACCGTCTGGGTAATTGTTTGATGAAGGGAGTGTTACCCTGTGAAAGCTTTTCCAATACTAGTAACACTTCTTCAAGGGAATCAAATTCATATAGCCTTGCAGAATTCGAATTGATTTCGCCAGGCGTTAAGGGACCTCTTAAAAATAAAAGACATAAAACGGCCAGGTCAGCAGGATTAACCGGGTAAACAATGGCAAAATTGTGTTTGTATTTTAAAACACGGCTTCCAGCGCCTGTTGCCGTGGAAATAAGACCTTTTCTTTTCAAATTATCTAATGCCGAAACCACTGTGGCTTCCTCATACTGAACGATTGGGTGGCGGGACGATTTTTGATTACAGGCTAAAGTAAGTGCATTTAAGGTGATGGGATAATAATCAGGTGTTGTTTTACTTTTTTCGATCATTGATCCCAAGACCCTGATTTCTGTTGAATCCAGAATGGTAATTGGTTTTTGAAGTTCCATATTACAAACGTAATAGATTTATTTGTAAATGTAAGGCAATCTCGCTTCTCACTAATTGTTTCGGCGATTTTAATAACTGATAAAAGTGTTATATATTTGATGTGTATGCCTTTGTGTAGTTGTGATTTTGCCAGAAATAGTTGAGCAACTGCTTGTGTTATTTGAAAAAAATTAATAACTAATTATAATTATTATCCTGCCTTTTTCCTTTAAACTATGAAAGAAGTTCAAGGTCTTGAAATAATTAGAACCAGCAATTCCGAAATATGGTTGGACGAAGAGGGTATCCTGAGGCTAAAGCCAATTAAGGGCGGAGATATTGACCTGGACGAAGCCAAGGCTTGTTTCGAGGCATACAAAAAACTAGGATGTGATAAAAAAAAAGTACTTCAATTGATCGATGCAAGTGAAGGTGCTGCAATATCGCATGAAGGGAGGGAGTACGCATCTATACATGGCCGACACTATTTTATTGCATCTGCTGTAATAGGTACCTCTTTAGCCGTCCGGTTGATTGTAAATTTTTTCAACTCATTTTATAAGCAACCGGTTCCGGTTAAGCTTTTTTCTAACGAGGAAGATGCACTGAAATGGTTAAGAAAATTCAGAAAATAAAAAAGGGATCAATCATATTTGATCCCTTTTTTGTGAGAAAATAACATGGAAAAGAATTAGTTGTAAGTAATGTCAATTATTTTAACACCACCCTGGATGCTTGTAACAGAAAATGACGATTTGGTGTAAATTTTTCTTTGTGTTGTTGTAGGTCCTGTTGAAATAATCTGATCTGTTTCAAAATCCTGAGGGTAAACAGTTACAGAAACAGGCTTTGCTCCCGCTTCAACACTGATGCTGTAAGTTCCATCTGATTTTACCGATGTTGAATAGAATCTGTCTCTCGGAACTGCTGGTGATGGGGTGTATAGATCAGCGGTTGATACTTTAGCAATTATGGTACATAAAGATGTAACATCTTCATTTCCGGCAATTGTGGTGTTTAAGTCAGCATAAACTTTTCCTTTAATTACTGACGAGCTAAGTGCTTCAGCACTTCCACCGCTGGTAGTTTCTTCTTTCTTTTTACATCCGCTGGTCCACATGGTAGCAGAGATTAATACAATTATTAATGTTGTTTTCATTGAAAGTGTTTTCATGATCGTTTTGTTAGGTATTAATTATTAAAAACTTAAATATCGCAGAATATCTTCCGCGAAAATTGAATTTATTAGTGGGAGCACATGGATTCGAACCTCGAATCCACCTGCTATTTCTTCATTTTTTGATAAATTTCGAATACAAAATATTACGTTTTACTACCTTTTTTATCAAAACCTGACTCCAAAACCTGACTCCGTTTTTTACTTTTTTTGAATATTTAAATGGAATCCTTTAATTACGGGCACAAATATGCACAAAAATGTGACATCCTGGTCAAGTCTTTTGAAGATTTTTAAGCCCCATTAGTTATTGTGCTTTTTTCTTAGATTTAACTGCTTGATCTTGTTTCCACAATTCAAACATAATAACGCTTAATTTTTCAAGAGCAATGATATTTTCTTCTGCCTCCTCATCTGTTATGTTTTCCAACCCTTCAAATTTCCTAAGCTCCTCTATAGTTATTCGCTTGTGACTTTTCTTTAATCCCATTTGTTCACAGTCTCTTTAACTTTTCCATAATCAGGTTAAAACGTATTGTACGTGTTTCGTAATATAAGTTTCCCTGAATTGCTTCTTGAAGTTTGTCGCTTTTAAAAATGGTATCAAACTGTGATTTAAGATATTTCTTTACGTCTGCTGGTGATGTTGAAATAACTTCAACAAGGTCTGTCCGGTTATCAAGTATGTATGTAATGTCTTCAAAATCATGGCTGGTACGAGCATCACTACTTCCCCTATCATGGAAGGCATTGAATTTTGTTGCCAGAAAATATGCAAGTGGCATAATTCGAATTCGAGTATTTTCAATTTTTACTTCTTCTGAATTCTGGAAACCTGGCTTAAACCATTTATCAGAAGGTGCCCAACCAACTTCCTTAGTTGACATGACATCCACTTTTACATCCTCATACCGAAAGCGACAAATTACATCGTCTTCTGATTTTTGAACAAATCCTTTTCTTGTTAAATCTTCACGCAGTTTTTCCAATTCGCCAAGGGAAGCAATTTCCAGGCTTATATCCACGTCTTTGGTGGGACGTACATCATCTGCTGCAGGATCATTCACATATAAGCTTACTACTGCACCACCAACATACATCACTCTTTCATTCAATTCATTTAATGCAAGAGCAACCTTTTTTATAACGCCTAAATTTATTGTTGTATTCTTCATTTAGCTTTTTTCCCCATTCAATATTCGTTGCTTTAGCTCTTTCAAAGCTAAGTTTTTTTCTCTCGCTTTTCCAACACGCAAAGTATCTACGAGTGCAAGCAACTGATACAGTTTCTCGTCTTTCATTGCAGCTTCCACTACCGATGGATAAAGCGGCACGATACTCTGACCCCTTACTTTTCCACTGGCGGATGGCCACACATATGGTTCTTCACTTTGAATTTCATTATTAAGTGGAGGTGCTGAATGTGCAGTGTGTACACCTCGAACTACCGGACCCGGTTTTTGTGGGAATACATAAGCAAGTCCATATTGCAAAAAATCCATTAGTGCCATACGCATTACTTTTTTCCCGTTTCCGTCAAGTAAACCAGCAAATTTTGAACGGACTAATGATTGGCTGATTTCAGATTGACTTATGTTTAATGATGCTGCCAAAGGTATTTGACTCCATTCTTGGTCGCCATAACTAATAATTTTTAGCAGGATAACAATATCCTGTGGCTTCATTGTATATTGAATCTGGCCCATGCTTGGTATATTATTTCATATTGCGATATGCAATAATATGAAATATTTGACCAAAATCAAAATAAATACAACAATTATTTCATATTGCGATAAGCGATATAAGTTGAGCAAAATTGTCAGCTAACTGCTTTATACTGTTAACAAGTTCAATACGGTGCTTACTATTGAGGTCATCTGTAAGCTTCCCTATCTATAGTGCCAGTGGTTCAAAGTTATTTAATTGTTCTTGTTCATTGTAATGTTTCGATAAATAAAGTTCAGGTGTTAATCCTTTCAAAGATTCGTGAGGTCTGTAAGTATTGTATTCCATCATCC
>JAEUTS010000129.1 GCA_016787005.1 Bacteroidia bacterium | reverse complement strand
TTAAAACAATGACAGGTGTTGGAGTAGCCGGTAATGTGTATTCGAAAGGCCATTAAACAGGGCATTTCAGCCATAGTTATCAACAAAAGCCTTATTTATCAACAATTACAGAAAGTTTATGCCTTAAAACTTGCGTCGGATAAGGGGTTCGACTATATTTGCAGCGTTATAATCAATGTTTAACCCTTTAACAAAAAACAAAATGAACAAAGCTGAACTAATTGATGCTATTGCCGGAGAGGCAAAATTAACAAAAGCTGACGCAGGTCGTGCTCTTGATGGATTTATTAACGCTACTACCAAAGCGCTTAAAAAAGGCGACAGAGTGGCGCTTGTAGGTTTCGGTACTTTCGGTGTTGCAAAACGCGCTGCAAGAACAGGTCGTAACCCACAAACCGGAAAAGCAATTAAAATTGCTGCTAAAAAAGTAGCGAAATTTAAAGCTGGTGCTGATCTTAAAAAATCAGTGAACAAGTAATTTTTGCTTTTTTTATAAAAAATCCCGCTTCAGGAAACTGGGGCGGGATTTTTTATTGGGGCATTCATCTAAAAGCACCTTCAGATCTTTATTCCTATGACCATTACATCGTCTATCTGGGCCAGGTCACCCTTCCAGGCAATGAATGTTTCTGAGAGGATTTCCTTTTGCCGCTGCATGGACTCATTCCTTACTGATAAAATAAGTTTTTCAAAGGGCCCGTAATAGAATTTTTTCTTGTCAGGTCCACCTTTCTGATCCACATACCCATCTGAAAATAAATATATGAGATCGTCCGGCGAGCTATCAATAATGTGGTTAGTGAATTCCTTTCTGTCCCCTTCCGTTTCGCCGATAGTCATCCTGTCTGCCTTAAATTCTGTAACAAAATCTTTTCGAACCAGGTACAATGAATTTCGCGCACCTGCAAACTGAATGGAGCCCTTTTGTTTGTCATAAATGATCAGGGAAATATCCATAAAATTTTTCATGTTCGACCCTGAGGATGTACCTGCTATGGTCGATTTTACTTCCTTGTCCAATTCGTTTAAAA
Source organism: Bacteroidia bacterium (assembly GCA_016787005.1). Lineage (GTDB taxonomy): Bacteria > Bacteroidota > Bacteroidia > JABDFU01 > JABDFU01 > JABDFU01. The sequence goes on along the minus strand of JAEUTS010000129.1, from coordinate 3,667 downwards.
ACGCTGCGGCTGTTGTTATCTGCCGGCTGCCCAGCACATTTTCAAGCAGATTAAACCCTAATATTGACATCAAAGCACCCGGCACCCCGTGGCCGGTACAATCGGCCGCGGCGAATAGTATCTTGCCGTCTTTTTCACCCATCCAGTAAAAATCGCCGCTCACAATATCTTTGGGTTGATATAAGATAAAAAGGTCGCTGAATTTTTTTAATAATTTATTTTGCGGAGGAAGAATTATATCCTGTATGCTTTTGGCATAATGTATACTATCCAGAATAGACTCGTTTTTCTTCGCGATAATTTCTTCCGCCTTTTTTTGAAGTGTAATGTCGGTGTCGATCACAACTATTTTGTTCAGCTCGCCATTTTGCTCAAATATAGGTGTCAATGTGCTGTGTATCCATAATTTCTCTCCTTCCCTGTTGGTATTTATCGCTTCATAGGATACAGAACGGTGGGTGGAAATACTCTTTTTAATCAGCTCCTGTATGCCGGGGTAGCTGCTGGTTTCATTAAGGTACCGGCCTTTTTTCTTCAGGTCATCAATCGTATACCCCAATAATCGCGTGTATCCTTCATTTATCCATTCCATTTCACCATCCGCGTTACAGATCAACACACCATTATCTGTTTTACTCGCGACAATTGATAATTTTTGAAGTTCAAAATTCAGCAGTTGTAACTGATCGTTTGACTTTTGTTTTAAGCGATAACGGTTAAAGATGAGTAAGGCGAGAAGCAACAACAATGCAATACCCAGGAATGAAGAAAATATGATTATTCGCTGGAGGCTTTTTTCGCGCTCTTTCAGGTCATTGTCCTTTTTGAGAAGTTCTATCTCCTGCTGCTTTTTATCCGACTCATATTTTGATTGCATTTCGGTAATGGCGTTGGTACCTGCAATGGTATAAATGCTGTCTGAAAGTTCGGCAAACCGTTTTCGGTACTTAAGCGCTGATTCGAAGTCTCTCTTCGCTTCATACATATTAGAGATATAATTGTATGCGATCTTTTCATATTCCTTTGATCCGCTTTTTTTACTGTAATCAATGGCTGCTTTTATATAATATTCTGCTTTGTCAAATTGTTTTAACGAAGTGTATGAGCTGCCGATATTACTAAAAGCTAGTGATAGCTGGGTTGTCATGCGGTATTGTTTCGCCAGTTCAACAGCTTGTTTGTAATATTCAATGGCCTTCTCATGCTGCTCTAATTGCGAATATACCGTACCGATATTATTAATTAATATCATCAGGTGTTCCGTTGACCCCGTCTCTTTTGCATATTTTAATCCCTTTATGTTGTTTACTAAAGCTGAGTCATATTGGCCCTGGTTGAAATAAGATAAGCCGATATTCATATATATCAGGGTTATCATAGTTCTGTCATTCTCTTTAAGTTTAAATTCAAGCGCGCGGTTAAAAATTTCAAGCGCTTTTTTGTAATTTTTTGTATAAATATTGATAAGCCCGATATTCACATCCGTAGTATAAACCCTTGACATATTATTCAATTTTTCCCACATCCTTTTGGCCTTCATAAAGTAATCCATCGCTTTTGCATAGTCTGACTTTACAAAATAGATCCTTCCAAACATATTTGTGGCGCTGGCTCTTATGGCTTCATCATTATGCTTATCAAGTATATCGATAGCCTTTACTGTACATGCAAGTGCGGAATCGGGATCCTGGTTTGTCAGTTCGAAAGCAATACGGACAAGCGCCCTCGCTTTAACGGTATCGGACCCGGATGTTTTATAAACGTGAATAAGGCTGTCTACATTCAAGGCGCTGAATGCGGGGGTCAGGAATGAAGTGAATACAAAGAAAAAAAATATTTTTTTACAACGCATACATATAGAATGAATTCAATTTTTAATATATCCAATAGAGACATGCGTAATCGATTCCGATTGTTCGGCCTTGTTCTTTCAACGTAAAGCAAGTAATAAAGTTACAAAAATCGGACATGGGATAGCCAGAAAAGGGCAAAGCGGAGAATCCGGGAATTGGTAAATTTCATGGTTGCTTTCTATAAATACATGTGTTAATTTTAATCGCCGGCTATCGCTTAATAATTCACAATGAAAATTAAATTTTTGTTTGCTGCCCTGTTTTGTATACTGGTACCGAAAGGTGTATTTGCACAGGTTCCATTTTCAATTCAAATTAAACAATCATTATCCGTAACAAATGCCCCTGCTTTACATTCGGGAGTGTTTGTTACATACAATAATAAATGGATATTTATCGGAGGCAGAAAGAACGGACTGCATGGGTTTCAGCCACCTTTTGCTTTCCCCGCCAGCAGTGTAAATGATAGGATTTATGTTGTTGATCCCGTTACTGATCAGAGCTGGAATGCATCAACTTCAGCACTTCCTGAAAACATCAGCGAGCCGATCAACTCTTCAAACATGCAGTTTTATTTAACTGATACAACATTATATATGATAGGTGGTTATGGCTGGAAGGACTCAATAGCTGATTTTGTAACATTCCCTACTCTCACTGCTGTAAACATCAAGGGGCTTATGAATGCCGTAATACAGGGCAATTCAATCGGTGGCTATTTCCGGCAGATGAATGATCAACGCCTTGCTGTTTGCGGCACGCATGTTCAAAAGATCGATTCCACATATTATCTTGTTTTCGGGCACAGGTTTGACGGGCGTTACGACAGAAGTTCAACAACCGGTTTCCATATTCAGAAATATACCAATGAGATCCGCAAGTTCCGTATTGCCGACAATGGAACAAATCTTTCAATAACTCATTACAGTGCCGACTATGATACAATAAATTTTCACCGTCGTGATCTGAATATTATACCACAACGCTACTTCAATGGAGAAAAGGGTTTGACCGCATTCAGCGGAGTGTTTCAATACAATGTGAATTTACCTTACCACACTTGTATAAATATTTCAAAAAGCGGTAATGCGGTAGATCAATCGTTCAATCAAAATCTGTCGCATTATCATTCCGCAGTAGCCGCCATTTATGATTCAGTTCCCGGTAAGCAGTACAATATTTTTTTTGGCGGCATTAGTTTATATTATATTGACACGATTTCAAACACGCAGGTTAAGGATACTGCAGTTCCTTTCGTGAATACTGTAAGCATAGTTGTGCGTGACAAGAATAATTCCTATGCTGAATATAACAGCAACACAACAATGCCTGCTTTACTGGGAACCAACGCTTACTTTTTCCCTGCACCGGGAATCCCGATGATTGCTGATGAGATCATTGATTATACAAATTTGTCCGGCAACCAACTTATAGGCTACATAACGGGAGGAATTGATACACCCGATCCGAATATCAGTTTAAGTGATCCGAGTTTAAGTTCAGCCAGTTCACTTGTTTACGAAGTATGGTTGAATAAGTCCTCAACAGGGATCAGAAATGTAAATGTGACAGATAATTCAATACTCGACCTTGCGGCATTTCCCAGTCCGGCAACCGATAATCTCACGCTGCAATTTATCTCGGGCAAACAGCAATCGGTTAAAATAGACTTGTTCAATATACAGGGGCAATTGATACAGCCTGTTTTTGCCGGACCGGTAAATAAAGAAAAAATCCGTCTTAGTATCAGCACAAAAGATATTTCACCGGGAAATTATTTTATTGTCATTCGTAATTCTTCATTTCGGAGAACA
>JAEUTS010000080.1 GCA_016787005.1 Bacteroidia bacterium | reverse complement strand
GTGAGGTAGGGCCATCAGTTTTTACACGTCCATTCTTTAAGTATAAGCATCTGCTGCACAAAGTATTAACAGCTGTCATATTATGACTAACAAACAATATCGTACGTCCACTATTTGATACATCCTTCATTTTTCCAAGGCACTTTTTTTGAAATTCGGCATCTCCAACAGCTAACACCTCATCCACAATTAAAATTTCTGGCTCCAGGTGAGCTGCAACAGCAAAGGCCAAACGCACATACATACCAGAAGAATACCGCTTAACAGGAGTGTCAATATATCGTTCAACTCCACTAAAGTCAACAATCTCGTCGAATTTAGCTTTAATTTCACTCCGTTCCATTCCAAGGATGGCTCCATTCAAAAAAACATTTTCCCGCCCGGTTAACTCGGGGTGAAAACCGGTTCCAACTTCTAACAGTGATGCTATACGCCCTTTAGTTTTGATTGTTCCTGTAGTGGGCTGCGTAACTCTTGATAGTATTTTAAGCAAGGTTGATTTACCAGCACCGTTTTTTCCAATAATGCCCAATACCTCACCCCGCTTAACATCAAATGAAACATCGCGTAACGACCACACATATTTACTGCTCCCGGCTTGTGTGCGATCATTCACTTCTCCAATCTTCAAATAAGGGTCTTCATTCCCCCTCATTTTATGCCATATACGATTAAGGTCGTGCGACAAGGTACCTGTACCTACCTGGCCCAGGCGGTATTGCTTTGAAATATTTTCGACTTTAATTACTGTATCGGACATATGCAAAAGTGTGTGCAAAGTTATACATAAAATGGGGTTAAATGTTCTATTTTGAAAAAGCACGAAGACCGATGACCGAAGCCGGAAGAACTTCGAGCTTCCGCCTTCGGTCTTCCAACCCTTAAATACACTTATGTTGAAACACTTCGCTTTCGTTATAAACTGCTACGTTCATGACTTAGACTACATTTACCCCGTTGAAAACATTGTACTACTAAACTTATGAGCTTCGCAATACTCCGTAATTCAAAATTACAATTTATTGATTACTTCCCAATGGCCGCTTTTGGCTGAACCAATGCGCTTAATCAGCCCTTTTTCTTTTAATTTGCTTGTATTTTCTTTTATTTTTCGTTGTGAAATTTTTAGTTTAGCGGATAGTTCTTTTGTTGTGATGTAATTATTCTGCTGCATCAACTGAATTATTTGCCGTTGATTCTCTGATAAATTATCGGTGACCCTATCGGTGACCTTAGTGCTTAAGATTGTTTTTTGTTTTGTATACATTAACTCGACAATAAACCCATTTGGAATTTCTTTGCACTCCAGGTTCATGGTTGGATATTGCCGCAATTCATTAAGGATACGTTTAAAACCACTACCATACTTTTCAATATCAATGTAGTCAAAATAATTCAACCGGATTAATTTTGAGAAATTCCTGCCAGGAAAGACCTGAATTGCCTATCAACAATACTTTAAAAGGCTTAAACGTCTTTTGAAATGCAGCCATGCCGCTCGCCTTTTTTACTCCTGTACTTTTAACTTCAAGTCCAATCAGCTTTCCGCCCTTTTCTAAAACAAAATCGATTTCATCATTCCGATGTCTCCAATAATATATCTTAAATTTTTCAGTAAGCGAATAATTCAACAAATGTGCCCCAATTGCAGATTCTACCATTCGCCCCCATTGCTCCGGATTATTAAGCACTTCGTCAAACAATTCCTGACGCTGTGCACTGATCAAAGCTGAATTATGAATCTGAAACTTAGGGCTTGACCCGCGCTTTCGGATATTGTCGCCGATTTTTTCAATACCTGCAAGTAAGCCTGCTGTATCCAAAAGCTCAAGATAATGAGCTAATGTGGTTGTATTTCCTGCATCCAGCAATTGCCCGAGTATTTTATTATAAGACAATATTTGCCCTGAATACAGACACCCTAATTCGAAAAGCCTGCGCATTAAAGCCGGCTTATCAACTCTGCTTAACATGAGTATATCTTTTGAAATACTTGTTTCAATGAGCGAATCGGATACATATTTTTTCCAGCGATCTTCATCAGAAATAAAATCGGCAGATCCCGGATAACCGCCAAACCAAACAAACTGATTTGCATTCCATCCAAAAGCGTCGTTCATTTCCGCAAATGACCAATGCCCCAGGTAGATGGTTTCAAAACGCCCTGCTAACGATTCCGTTAAACCCTGCTGCAACAGAAGCCTGGAGGAGCCAAGCAAAATTATTTTTATCGGATTCCTTTCGCGGGAGTCCATATCCCAAATCCGCTTAATTGTTTCACTCCAATTATTTATTTTCTGAATTTCATCAATTACAAACAAAAACTCTTTGGCTCCGCTTTGCTTGCATTTTATCCGTGCTACTTCCCACTGTTGTTCAAGCCAAACTATATCCGAGTTAGGTACTGTATCAGCAGAAATAAAAAAGTGCGGAATACGGTTTTTTTTTAATAATTGAGTTACAAGAGTGGTTTTCCCAACCTGACGAGGCCCCATAACAACCTGAATAAACTTTCGGGGCTCACTTACTCTCTGTTCGAGCAATTTAATTTGTCGTCTCTGGTAAGCCATATTACATTTTACTCATTATATAGAGTAAAATTACTCAAAATATAGTATAAAAACAAATTTCGTATAAATTGATGAGTAATTGAGAATGTTTCAGGGTACTCACTCCGAAGGAACCCACGTTTTGACAAGATTATCTGTTTATATCTTATCCTGAGCTTGTAGAGAGGTGACACCCTGAGAATAGCTTTTGGATAGCTCAGGCAACTTTTCATATTCGCCATTAATTAAAGCTTCTTTCTTTTTCCTGCTCCAGCCCTGCACTTGTTTTTCGCGATAAAACGCTTCATCTATCCTTCCAAATTGCTCATAATAAACCAACTCAACAGGCAAATGCTTTTTAGTAAAATTCGCGCCTTCTCCATTCTGATGTTGTTGTAAACGCCGTTCCAAATTATTGGTACTTCCGGTATAATACAAGCCGTTTGCACATTTCAAAATATACATAAATCCAATCATAATATTTTTTACATTAAACTCCGTCGTTTCGACAAGCTCAACGAGCAATTTCGGCAAGCTCAACGACCTCGTTTCGGCAAACCAATAATAATTCCACCGTACCCTGAGCTTGTCGAAGGGTACCACTATACAGTATCCATAAAACTTCGCTCCACTTTACTAAAAATAAGTAAGCCTAAAAAAAATGCAACCAGCATAAATGAAATGCTGTAAGCAAGAGTTAACATGTTAAACGTTCCCCTGTGAAACAGGGCGAAACGGAATGCTTCCATTAATGGGGTTAAAGGATTAATAGTTAGCAGCCATTTATAACTTTTACCCATTAAAAAAGACAAGGGATAAGCGACCGGAGTTGCGTACATCAATAATTGCACACCGAAACCGATCAAAACTTTAAGATCCCTGTATTTAGTGGTTAATGATGAAATAATAATACCAAGTCCCAAACCCAACCCGGCCATGACCGCCAGTATGGGCAAAACAAGTATCCATGTCCAGCTGATCTGAATTTCAACATTTTTAAAAATGCCAAACCAAACCATCACGATCAACAACAGTAAAAATTGAATTCCGAACTGTATAAGATTAGAGATGACCGTTGATATTGGCGATACCAAACGGGGAAAATAAACTTTCCCGAAAATATTGGCATTGCTTAAAAAAGTATTGGATGCACCCGTAAGACAGGACGAAAAATAATTCCACATAGTGATACCGCTCATATAAAAAAGCACGGGCTCAATACCATCCGTAGGAACATTGGCAATTTTAGTAAACACCAATAAGAACATAGCCGTGGTAAATACGGGTTGAATAAAATGCCAGAGCGGACCAAGAATTGTTTGTTTATAAGTAGCTACAAAATCCCTGCGCACAAAAAGAAAGATGAGATCGCGGTACCTCCAAAGGTCCTTCAGGTTGAGATCGAACAATGAGTGTTTCGACCGTATTACAAGGTCCCAATTATCAGAATTATTTTCGTTGGATGTCATTGCAGATAAAAAAACGTTAGTCAGGATTTTATCCCGAAAACTGACTTCCAGGAAAAGCTCTTCTTACCCTTGGAAAGATCATCACTATAATAACCATAACCATAACCATAGGTGCCGCCATAACCATAACCA
>JAEUTS010000337.1 GCA_016787005.1 Bacteroidia bacterium | reverse complement strand
AAACTATATCCAACAATGCCCCTGAATAAAAAGGCTTTAAGCAAAGATGAAGTTATTACAATAAGGGAATGGATAAACAAAGGTGCTCCGAATGATAAGGGAGAGATTAAATTTGCCGATAATATTAATCGTAAAAAATTGTTTGTTGCCAATCAGGGCTGCGACCTGGTTACAGTTTTTGATACGCAATCAAAATTAATAATGAGAACCATTAATGTGGGGAATTCGTTACAAACCGAAGCCCCTCATGACATGATTATTTCTCCTGACGGGCAATATATTTATCTGTCTTTTTATGCTGGCAATTTATTTCAAAAATTCAGGACAAGTGATAACTCAAAGGTAAGTGAAGTTACCTTATCCGATTATAGCTGGCATTCTATTGATATTTCAGGAGATTCAAAGGTAGGCATTACCACCCACCTTAGTGGAAATGGTAAAGCGACCTTAATTGATATAGAAAACATGAAGATTATAGAAACATATCAGGGAAGCGGACTTCTTATTTATCCCCACGGTTGTGCCTTAAATTATGATGCCAGTATGGTATATATCACTTCTCAACAGGGAAATTACATTTACAAAATAAATTTGTCAGATACTCACAATCCGGATATCAATACAATTATGCTCCAACCCGGTACAATGCCGGCTTCCAACGGAGTTTACAAGCCCTATACGATTAAATATTTTCCCGATTATTCGAAATATGCAGTTACTTGCCAGGGAACCAATGAGCTGAGGGTATTTGATGCAGCTAATGATAGCCTGCTGAGAATTATTAAAACGACAGGAGTACCGCAATTAATGTCATTCTCGAATAGGTTTCCATACTTGTTTGTAAGTTGCATGGAAGACTCTGCAAATGCCCAAACCGCAAGTCGTGTTAATGTCATCAATTATAACACATTACAATTGGTTTCCGCAATTTTTACAGGATACCAGCCAAGGGGGATTGCCGTGGATGACGACAACAACTGCGTATGGGTTGCTAATCGGAATATTTCTCCGGTTGGCTGGGCTCCGCACCACACCACACTTTGTAATGGCAATAACGGCTACATCACAATAATTGACATGCAATCTCTAAAATTGATTCCGGAATGGAAAGCAGAAGTATCCGTTGACCCGTATTGCATTGCTTTTAGAAAATAGATAGGCTTCACATATCATTGAATCTATGACAAGCATCATGTTTTACGGATAACACATTACTTAAATTCGCTCTTCTAATGATAAGAGGGAAGAAGTCGCAAGAAAAATCGGAGGTTTCCCTTTTTTATAAATTCATAAATGAAAAATACAACTCCACACACCTTTCATATTCCGGTTATGGGATTAGGGTATACAATCGACACCCCGGTTAAGGTGGCCCGGTTCGGCATTTCATCTGTTGTTTCTATTATACAAGACATTTTAGTTGAGCAGATGCGTGAATTGTATTGCAAACAATCAGGCGAAGAATACATTCACATACCCCAGGAGGATATTGACCATAGAGCCAAACGGATTACATCGTACCTCAACCTGCTCCAGCGCATTGTAAACAAGCAAGTGGAAGTGATGAAAAAAGAACCCTTTGAAGAGGGAACTGATATTGTAAAATATTTTACGCTTCTTCCTGATCATTCTCCTGTTAGACAACTTTATTCGGAAATGACAAAAGCAAACGGGGAAGTCAAAAGATTACTTCAGCAGCAATTGCGGAGTAAAATTAAGGTTGGAGCAATTGATGTAAATATTATGACCAAACTGGATAACCAAAATTACTCAAAAGACAACGTTCTACTTCCTCCCGAATACTCTGATGCATTAGCCGCATTTCGCGGATTTGCCAATAGTGAACTTTCCTCATCCATGGTTTTCTCGGCCGGACTTAACCCCCGCCTATTCGCTTATGCTGAAACATTCCGGGATTTCTTTCCGGATGCTTACGGAAATATTAAAAAGAAAATTATACTGAAAGTAAGTGATTACAGGTCAGCACTTATACAGGGAAAATTTCTTTCGAAAAAAGGGCTGTGGATCTCAGAATTTCGCATTGAGTCGGGATTAAATTGCGGGGGACATGCCTTTCCAACAGAAGGACATTTGCTCGGACCTATTCTGGAGGAATTCAAGAATAGAAAACAGGAACTGACCTCTGAATTGCTTGAAATCTGTAACCGGGCACTACAGGAAAAAAATTATGCTAAGCTTCCGCCTACAACAGATATTCGCATAACAGTTCAGGGGGGTATCGGGACTGCAAAAGAGGATGCATTTTTGCGGGAATACTATAATGTTGACGGGACCGGATGGGGAAGTCCTTTTCTCCTGGTTCCCGAAGCCACCAATGTCGACGAGGGTACATTACGGCAACTTACAAATGCAAAAGAAGAAGATTATTTTTTAAGCCATGCATCTCCGTTAGGGATACCGTTTAACAATTTCAGGAAAAGCTCATCGGAAGAACAAAGAAAAATGCGGATTGAAAAAATGAGAGCAGGCAGCCCCTGTTATAAGAAATACCTTGCATTCAATACTGAATTTACTTCAACTCCGATCTGTGTTTCTTCACGGGAATATCAAAATCAAAAACTGAAAGAACTGTCTGAACTCAATTTAAACGAACATGAATTTGAAAGAAGGTTTGATGAGATAACTGCAAAAGATTGTCTGTGTGAAGGACTCTCTTCCTCGGTTCTTTTGAAAAATCACATTACTGCTTCTCACCGCCTCGAGGCCGTAACGATATGTCCCGGGCCCAATTTGGCCTATTTTTCAAAAGTGTTTTCATTGGAGGAAATGGTTGGTCACATTTATGGACGTATAAACATTCTGAATTCTGCCTACCGTCCCCATACATTTATTAAAGAATTGAAAATGTATATTGACTACCTCAAAGAAGAAGTGGAAAAAAATATCGACACGTTGACAGAAAAACAAACAAAGTATTTTTCATCTTTCAAGTCCAACCTTTTACAAGGAATAGAATATTACAAACAACTCATTCCGAAAATGGCCAATGAGGCAGAAGATTTAAAGAGCAGAATGGGAGAGGAAATTGATGCGATGAAAAATAGTCTCGTCGATTTCTATTTTTCAGAAGGAGTAAAAGTAGCTTAACAAAGCCGTTGGGATTTACATTGCAGAACTGAAGATTTGCGTTTTCGGTGCATTTTTCCATAGCCTTGCATCAAAGGACATACAAACATTTCGCAAAAAGGCTATTCCACTTTTATTCACTTTTAAATGATTGGGCGATATTGTAATCAAACC
>JAEUTS010000332.1 GCA_016787005.1 Bacteroidia bacterium | reverse complement strand
CAGTAGGGATTCGTTGGCGTTTGTCCAACCCCATATACATTAGAGTACCTGACACTTGCGGTGGGAACTTCATATTGTTTATGGTAAATAATTGTATAATTCTCTCCTAACAGTTTCGTCGCAGCATAATTGCTCAATACCTTGGTAATACCATCTTCGGTTGCAGGCAGATTCTTGAAGCTGCCGTATACGGAGCAAGACGAAGTATAGACAAATCGTTCGAATTTTGGGAGTTTGTTTTTCCGGAGGTATTCCAGTATCCCTAATGTGCTTTCCGCATTTACACGCATGTCGTGTAATGGCATTGAGCCGGAGGCGGATATCTGAACACAGGCTAAATGAAAAATATAGTTTACATCCCTGAACAGGGGAAATAATTTTTCAGAATCCAAAACCGAGATCTTGTGAAAGGACACCTTGTTTATCAGGTCGCCGAGAATAGCTGTTGAACTATTTGAGCAATCGTCAACAACAATAACTTTACAATTGTATTGATTGACCAATTCAGCCACCAGGCTGTTTCCCACAAAACCCAACCCCCCTGTTACAAGTACGGTTTTCCCTTTAATATTATCTGTATAGTTCATTTAGATAAAAGTATTAGTTCATTAATCGGAGCTATAAATTGTTTGGTCATTCCGTAAGCCGTATGTTCTGCTAAGATAGGGTCATTTGCAAAATCTACCCTCGCAAATGGTTTTTTATTATCAAACATATCTTTGATGGTACTTTTTACCTCCTGTAAATGATCAACAGGTAAATCACCTTTAATATGCGAATATAGAACAAGAAATGGATAATTTATTTTCTGTAGAATTTTAGCAGGGAACGAGTCCCTGTGCAAAAAAGCTATAAATGTTTTTCCACTTGCTAACAGACCCATTAATTTTGAAGCGGCATAATAGGGTTGCATCCCTCCGAATAGCAAGAGGAAGTCGGCTCCCATTGTTAGCTGAACGGCTGCTTTGTAACTAACACGTTGTGGTAATTCAGTTAATTTGCCCTCCAGGTTATGTTTTACTTTCCATTCATCCAATTGAGGTGTAGCCAAGTTACCCGGAGCGTAAGAAGTTCCATAGAATTCCAATCTGAATCCGGGTGCTGTTATGTTGCCAAAGGCATTTAAAATAATTTCTAAAACAGGGTATGCATCATCCCAAACAGCGCCGATATAACGAATAACAAAGGGATCAGCTTTTTCATTTTTAACGATTTCATTTGTTTTAAAATCATCAGGTTCAACTCCATACGCAATGGCGTAGAATTTTTTTCCGATGGATTCAGGGTATCGGTCTGTTATACCTTTGTTAATTCCTTCAGACACAGAGTAAATGATGGACGCATGTTTAACAGCCCATCGTTCAAAAACAAATGCGATCTTCTGACTTATTCTCCTTTTTAGTGCGGCATTTTTATTTACTCCAACATCAACCCAGGGATCAATAAAGTCTATCCCATAAGGTATTCTATTAAAAAATTTTATGATGGGGGCAATAACAAGCATATACCATGGTGGAACAGGATATAAAATGAAATTCGGTCTTTCCTTGCGTGCATGCTTTAAAATTGAAGGCATCATAAAGGGGATCAATCTCAGACCCAGATCACCAAACCCGATCTTTCGGGTCAGACGTTGACTAATTGCTTTAACTTCTATTTTTTTATAATCAGTACCTGCTAACTGCACCAACCAAGGATCATCCAGTTCTTCGCGGTAGCCCGATGTAGTAGTGAACACAGTGGGTGAGTAACCGAGTTTATGGACATGCTTTACGATTAATCGGACCCGCTGTGCCGGCGGCAATGAAGATGGCGGAAAATGAGGCGCTATTATGAAGATTTTTTTATTCATTTATTCATTTGATCCCATACATATTTATAATCAAACTCCCAATACAGTTGTTGTTTTGCTATCTCTGATGATTTTATTTTATATCCATTCAATTTATCTCTGTTCAAGGCAAATCCATCAATTATAAGAGCTAACTCTTTGTAGTCGCCGGTATGATATTTTGATCCGATGCTGAATTCGTCAAGTGTCTCTGCCAGACCAGGCAGGTCGGGAGCAATTACTGCCAGGCCGGCATTAATAAAATCGAATAATTTATTGGAAGAAGTGAGCATTTGATTCTCTTCCTCAGGAAGCTCACCTATTAATCCAACATCGTAACCAACCAACGATTCAACAATGCGGTCGGGATCGGCCGCAGGCCTGAGAAAAATTTTGTCGTGCAATTTCAGGTCGTTTAAATATCCATTGAATACACTCACTTGTTCGTCATTTATATTACCCTGCAAGTATAGTTTTACATTGCTTTTGCAGTTTGCAACTGCCTTTACCAGGATATGTACGCCGCGCGTATTGTTAAAATAAACACTCATGCCGTGCCATACCAGCAATAGTGGTTTTGAAGTGTCGGAATTGTTTTCTTTTGCTGCAACATGGTTTAACATGCTTAGCGAGGGGGTATTCCGTACCCTGAAGGAAGGTATGTTAAGTTTATATTCATTTACTATGCGATCGCGCATAACATTTGTTGTTGCCAATAATATGTCAACATGTTTAATGTTTTTGGTTTCGGCTTCAGTGACCCAATCTTTCAGATGCTTTTCGTATTTGGCATATTGGCCTTTAAAATACTCCTGGGAGTCGTATATCAGTTTAGCTCCTGTTTTCTTTTTCAACTTTACAGCTAATGGTAAAGTGTCAACCAGGTGTATTAATATGTAATCGTAATTACCTTTTATATTTCCGGTTATACCCAATAGCCCTTTAGAAAGATAATAATCGAAGCCGAGTTGTATGCGAAAATTATTCCAGAGTAATTGGATAAGCTTATTTAGTATACTCACGCGCATCCACCTCAGAAGGGATTTTAAATTACGTTTGGTAATATCATATTCCAGCACTTTCCACTTCCTGGTTTTAAGTGTATTTGCATATATTTCCTTGCTGGCCAGACCTGTAATGGGGTTGAATACTACAACTTCACAACCTTTTTCATAAAAAAAATCAGCAGCCTTTAATAGCCGTGTATTATAGCATATTTCATTACAGGAAATGAGCAAGATCCGCATATCTACCTGAGAATAATATCCACTATTTTTTTTGCTGCTCTTCCGTCGCCAAACGGATTTTTGCCCGAGACCATTTTTTTATATACAGACTTGCTGTCAAGCATGCGATTCGTAATAGAAACTATTTTTTTTATATCTGTGCCAACCAGTATTCCAAATCCCGATGTTATAACTTCAGGCCGTTCAGTAACAGTACGGAGTATCAATACGGGTTTTTTTAAAGAAGGTGCTTCTTCCTGTATCCCGCCCGAGTCCGTCCAGATAAGATAAGCTTTATTCATCTCAGCGACTAGTTCAATATACGAAAGAGGAGCTGATATCGTCACCCGATCAGAGTCTCTCAATATTTTTTTTACCGGACCCACCACATTTGGATTAGGGTGAACCGGCCAGATAAATTCAATGTCATTACGGGTACTCAGTATTTTTTTCACGGCATTACAGATATTTTCAATCCCTTTACCATGGTTTTCGCGCCGGTGCGCGGTGATAAGAATTCGTTTCGTTAGCCCTGATGAGCCCGGCTTTTGTTTTTGCTTTGCTAAAACAATATTGAGTGCGTCAACAACGGTGTTTCCTGTAATGTAAATTTTACTGCGAGGTACTTTTTCCTTTATAAGGTTATTAGCAGAGGCTTTTGTAGGAGCAAAATTGTAATTGGAAATCAATGAAACCGAGCGTCGGTTAAATTCCTCCGGGTACGGATTGTAAATATCGCCGCTTCTGAGGCCGGCTTCAACATGTGCCGTTTTTATTCCCGAATAAAAGCAAGCCGTAGCTATTGCAAAAACAGTGGTCGTATCTCCCTGTACAAAAACAAGATCGGGTTTTATTTTCGAAAATAGCCGGGAAGTTTCGTTTACAATTTTTGACAAAATAGTATTAAGTGACTGGTTTGGTGTCATTACTTCAAACCGGTAATGTGATCGGATGCCAAAAAACAGTTCCAGGTCATCTACCATTTCTTTATGCTGTCCTGAATTAACAACAACAAGTTCAACGTTTCTTCGTTTCCTGAGTTCAATGATCAACGGGGCCAGTTTAATAATTTCCGGTCTTGTTCCGTATGCAACAACTATTTTAAATTTTTTGTTTGTCACAGATATCCTATATATGGTTTTGAAACGCGAATACTTCAATGTATCTGCTGTGATCAGGTGTGTTTTTCATTATTACAAGACGATTTTTCATTTCAGTTCCGGTAATCCAGTTTGGTTCGGCGAAGTCATTGAGCAGGGTTGACAAAAAGTAATTATACCTATAGCTGCCCAATTTATCAATCAAATTTACGCATTCAATTGTTTTTTCAATATGTTGAGGCACATTGCAGGTTATACTTATGGTTTTCAGAGGCTTAGATAAGCCTTTAAGTACCTCAATTTCATAGCCTACAGTGGCTATTTTACAATAATCAGGTTGTCCGAATTCTAAGATAAGGTTATCCAATGTTTCTATTTTTACAGCCTTCTTATCATAAAATTTGGTAGTTGAAAAACGAACATCGTTTAATGTAGCTTCCACATCGTTTTGATCAAAAGTTGAAAGTGTAGAATTATCAGAGCGGTTCAGTAACAATTCCCCTGGCACTGCTCCAACACCTTTATTTAACAAAACTACCTTATTGTTTTTTCCAAACCTTTTTGTGAGTATATCAAATGCTTCAGGGTCGGGTTCCACCGCTACTACGCGGCCTCCGATTTTATAAAAAATATTGGTCTTGCCGCCTAAGCTGGCACCAATATCAAAACACAACTCATCTGATTTTAAAAATGTGGAATAGAAATTAATTTCAGCCAATATTTGTGTCCGAAGGTTTGAGTTGGTTTTAAATGCCAGATCTCTGTATAATTGCGTATGCCTTAGAACTGCGAGGAGTCCAAGTTTGTCGAGTAGTGCTTTAATGAATCTGATCAGCATTTATTTTTTGGTCGATTTTTATTTTTCGTATTAATGCATCGGCAAAAAACTTGGCAGCCCAGTTCGGATATTCATGAGGATGATACCCACCCCAAAACGGATATGAGCCCGCTATTCCTCCCCTTATATATTTGCTACCTTTTAATTTTTGGGTTTGCTTTACTACAGTTATTAAGTTGTTCGCTGTTTTATAATAGCGTTGTTCGCTTGTTATTGAATAAAGATCATAATAAACAATTGCAAGTTGGGCATTTCCGGTTAAACAAACATATGCGGATGTAGATTTCCAATTTTCATTTATTGTACCGGGCAGCAAAAACATATTATGAAAACCAATTTCTTTATCCAGTTCAAATTTTTCCATAAGTTGGTCGCAAAAATCAATGACTGTTTTGATTAGCATTTTTTTAAGCGGATCATCATCGGCTTTTAAGTTATATAATTCCATAAACCCCTGCATCGTATACCCGATAGTGTGAGTATAAGGATCTTCAGTCGTACTAAATGCCATACAATCTATCCAACCCGTAGGTCTTCTGAGCGAAAATGCCCAGTTTATGTTTCTGTCAACAGCTTCTTTGTATTTCGGATCATTAGCGATCAAATATAATTTATACAATGCCCAGGATATCATAGTATGATATACATGCGGAATATGCTTAAACGTAAATTTCGACCAGGCTCCGTTTTCATCTATTGCATTGCATAACCAATCCCCGCATTTTATTGCAGCCCTCAGGAAAAGATCGTTTTTCGTTTCTGTATATAAAGAAGTGTATCCGATCAAAACCATTCCCGTATCAAATACATCAACTTGTTTGTTGTCAGGTGTTCCTACCCGCACAGATCCGTCTTTTACCTGTATATCCGTTTCCCATATACCCATTTGAACGGCTCTTTCCAGGCACTTTTGGTCTCCTGTGAATCTGTAATATTCAATAAATGTATCGATTATATATCCTGTTGTTTCCGGGTAGGCAAGGCGCCAGCGATCGTAAAAGGAATAGCACATTGATACTCCTTTTGATGAAGAATTATCCTGGGCTGTTTTAAGCCAATTCATGGAGGTATCCAGGTGAATTTTATCATTCTTCTCTATGCCTTCAATACCCCTTTGTTTATCTCTCAATAAAACATTCATATGTCCGGGAAACAGATAGTATGTCAAGCCATGTTGTAATTTTCTTTCAGCTTTTTTTATAAATGTAATCGGATCAAATAGTTCTCCAAAAAAATATTTTATCCATGAGAATAGCAAAAGAAATGGAATAAAAGGTCGGAGTTTGTAGTGTATGCTTGATGGAGACAGATCAAAAGCGGACACCCATTTGTAATACTTTACACCCGGATAATAAAACAGACTGGCGAGGTAAACGGTATTAAGAATTTTGAAATAGGATCTTTTTTTTGAATTATCAATGTCCTCTCTGGCATTGATTTGTTTCAAAAAAACACCTTCTAACTTTAAAGCGGAATCAATAGACCTTTTGTGATCAACCTGCGATATGGTACTCTTGCTCCATCTGTTATATATTGCAAAAAAACCGGGAGTGTACACAAATTTTGCGCCAAGTATCGCCGAGATTGTTATATATTCCCTGTCTTGGGCCAAAAAAGTCTCCGGGTTCCAGCCATTCGATCGTATGGTTTTTTCAACTATTGAGCGCTTATGAAGATAGTTGTTGGGCGGAAGCCAATTGTTTAAAAGTAATTGACATAAAAAATCATCGTGAGGTTTTGAGGGGCGCAACTCTGTTTTTTGAAATTCCCCGGCCTCATAAAAATCCATTTGCCAATCCGAATATACAATGTCGGCATCTGGCGTTTCGTTAAATTTTGAAAGCTGTTTTTTAAACTTACCGGGCAAAAGCTGGTCATCGGAATCGAGCCATTGAATATATTCACCGCTGGAAAGCTCAAAGCCGTAGTTGCGGGCATTGTTCGACCCCGAGAATTTATT
>JAEUTS010000321.1 GCA_016787005.1 Bacteroidia bacterium | reverse complement strand
AGTTGAATAAAAACCGGTAGCAGGAGCCATCATTACTGTTTGACCATTATGGTTAAAATCTTCAAGTAACCATTGACAGAATTTATCTGAACTATCGATCGGTAAACGGGCAATACAATAAAAAGCCCCTATTGGTTTGGGACATAACACGCCTTCCATCCTATTAAGCGCCTCTATCACAAAATCCCTGCGGCCAACATACTCCTTCTTAACTTTTTCAAAATATTCTTTAGGGGTATCTATGGCGGCTTCAGCACCTATCTGACCATAGGTGGGCGGACTTAGCCGTGCCTGGGCAAATTTCAACGCTGCATTCATCACGTCTTTATTCTTTGATATCAAAGCACCTATTCTTGCTCCACAAGCACTATAGCGCTTGGATATTGAATCGAGCATAATTACATTTTGCTCAATTCCTTTCAAATGCATCACCGAAACATATTCTTTCCCATCATAACAAAACTCACGATACACTTCATCAGACAATAAAAACAGATCATACTTCAGCACTAACTCCCGCAATGACTCTAGTTCTTGCTTTGTATACAAATAACCTGTAGGATTACCTGGATTACATATCATTATTCCCTTTGTTTTGGGGGTGATCAGTTTTTCAAATTCGTTGATCGGCGGTAACGCGAAACCCGTTTCTATATATGAGCGGATTGGTTTGACCACAACATCAGCCGCACAGGCAAATCCATTATAATTGGCATAAAAGGGTTCAGGAATAATAACTTCATCGCCTGTATTAAAACAGGTCATCATTGCAATTGACAAGGCTTCTGAACCTCCGGTAGTGATCATAATTTCAGAGAAATCCAGATCAATTTTATAGGATTTATAATAACCAACCAGTTTCCTGCGGTATGATTCATTACCTGCCGAATGAGAATATTCTATAACGGGGATATCAGCTTTTTTAACTGCATCAAGCATTATTTTAGGAGTTTCAATATCAGGTTGTCCAATATTAAGGTGATAAACGACACGTCCCTCTTTCTTGGCTTTTTCAGCATAAGGAACCAGTTTACGTATCGGCGAGGCCGGCATACTTAACCCTTTTTTAGAAACTTTCGGCATAGTTAATGTTGTTTTTGAAAACACAAAGATTCATATTTTTGTTGAAAATGCCTAATATCACGGCTCTTAACAAGAGCTCTGATACAGAGAACATAATCCAAAAAGCCATAATATCTACAGTATATTTTGCTTGACTTTTAATACAAGTTGATTTAAAAACAAAACCGCCCCAAACTATTTAGTTGGAGCGGTTTATTTATAAACTACCTGAATTATCTTTTAGGAGCCTCAGGAGTAGTTGTTGTTGCCGGAGTAACCGGTGTAGCCGGAGCTGCAGGGGTCGGATCAGGCTTAACTGTACCTTTGATCTTCAACACTTTTGATGGTGTTTTAGCATTTGATGTAACAGTTACAGTTTTTTCAAATGCTCCGATACGATCTGTTGCATAATGAACTTTTATTGAAGCTGTTTCTCCTGGTTTAATCGGCTCTTTAGGCCAAGTCGGCACCGTGCAACCACAAGAACCTGTAGAATTAGAAATAATCAAAGGTTCTTTACCCGTGTTTTTGAACTTAAACTCGCGGTTCCCATCAGCATTATGCTCAATAGTCCCATAATCGATAACTTCAGTTTCAAATACAATATCAGCTGCATTTGGATTGGTCGGATCAGCAGTAGTTGTACCCTGTGCCTGTATTCTACCTACCAGGGCCATGCTCAACATAAACCCAAGTGACAAGATTACTTTTTTCATAGTTGCGTGTGTTTTATGGTTATTGATTTGTTTTACTTATTTACCCTCAAAAGGTATGCCACTTTTACTCATACCATTACTTGGGAAAGCTTCTTCAACAGGTTTCGCTTCAATTTTCCCCTTAATTCTTACAACTTTTTGTTGTGTTTTCGCATTCGAGGTAACGGTAACCGTTTTCTCAAACGGCCCTACCCTGTTCGAATCATACTTAACTTTTATAACCCCGGAGTCTCCGGGTTTAACGGGTTCCTTAGGCCACTGAGGAACAGTACAACCGCAGGATGGCTGCGCATTACTTATCAACAAAGGCTCTTTCCCGGTATTTTTAAACTTAAATTCAACTGCGCATTCCGCCCCTTGTTTTAAAGTACCAAAATCGTGTTGGTCGGTTTCAAAAACTATTTCAGCAGCATTTGGATTTGGTGGCGCAGTTTCCTGAGCGTTCGATTTTACAAACCCAACAAAAACAACTGCTAACGATAACAAAATTGACTTCATAATTGATCTTTTTAGTAACCCAAAAGTAATAAAAATTCTACATTAAATATTCAGCCAAAATCATGCCATACTAACAAAACAAAGTAATTTTAGTAGTTTTGTTTTGATAAAAACTAAGCGGAATTAGCTCAGTTGGTAGTCCGCCTGAGGCGGATCCCAAGCTGAAGGTCGCGGGTTCGAATCCCGTTTTCCGCTCTTAAAATGCATTATTTATGGATATCCCTAAAACATATAACCCAAAAAGTACAGAAGACAAATGGTATAGCCATTGGCTAAAACAAAAATTCTTCAGATCGATTCCCGATAAACGGGAACCTTATACCATTGTAATCCCCCCTCCCAATGTTACAGGGGTATTGCACATGGGACATATGCTCAATAATACCATACAGGATGTATTGATAAGAAGGGCACGTATGATGGGAAAAAATGCCTGCTGGGTTCCAGGAACAGACCATGCATCTATTGCGACAGAAGCGAAGGTTGTGGCTATGCTAAAAGAAAAGGGCATAAAAAAATCTGACCTTACACGCGAAGAATTTTTAAAGTATGCCTGGGAATGGAAAGAAAAATATGGCGGAATCATACTCGAACAATTGAAAAAGCTTGGCGCGTCCTGCGATTGGGATCGTACCCGTTTTACAATGGAAGACGACCTGAGTGAGGCGGTCATTGATGTATTTATTGACTTACACAAAAAAGGTCATATTTACCGCGGCCATCGCATGGTGAATTGGGATCCGGCTGGATTAACCGCAGTGTCAGACGAAGAAGTGATCCACAAAGAAGTCAATTCGAAATTATATTATGTGCGATATCAGATTGAGGGTACAAATGAATGGATAACTATTGCAACAACACGCCCCGAAACTATTTTAGGCGATACAGCCGTTTGTGTTCATCCTGATGATGAACGATACAAACATTTGAAAGGCAAAAAGGCCATCGTACCTATTGTGAATAGGGTTGTACCGATAATTTTCGACTCCTATATTGACTTAGCTTTTGGTACAGGCGCATTGAAGGTTACACCGGCGCATGATATCAACGACTACAACCTTGGACTTAAATACAAACTTGAAGTAATTGATACGCTTACTACAGATGGTAAAATGAGCGAAGCGGCCGGGTTTTATATCGGTGAAGACCGATTTGTGGTTCGTAAAAAAATTGCAAAAGATCTGGAGGCTATGGGCCAAATTGTTAAGGTTGAAGATATCAAAAACAAAGTCGGTTACTCTGAGAGAACCGATGCAGTTATTGAGCCCCGAATATCCCTGCAGTGGTTCCTTAAGATGGATAAATTAGCGAAGCCGGCATTGGAAAATGTAGTGAATGGAAATGTAAAACTGATCCCGGATAAATTTATCAATACCTACAAACACTGGATGGAAAATGTACATGACTGGTGCATTAGCCGTCAGTTATGGTGGGGACAACGGATTCCGGCATGGTACGATGAAAAGGGAAATTACGTTGTTGCAAAAACAAAAGAACAAGCATTTGAACAAATAAAAATCCTTAATCCCAAGTCCTCAATCCTTAATCTTAAGCAGGATGAAGATGTTCTGGATACATGGTTCTCCTCCTGGCTTTGGCCAATCAGTGTGTTTGATGGATTTAAACATCCTGATGGCGCTGACATTAAGTATTACTACCCAACAAATGACCTTGTAACCGCTCCTGAAATTTTATTTTTTTGGGTTGCACGAATGATCGTTGCCGGATATGAATACAGGGGTGAAAAACCTTTTTCGAATGTATATCTCACAGGAATTGTGCGCGATAAACAAGGCCGTAAAATGTCCAAATC
>JAEUTS010000310.1 GCA_016787005.1 Bacteroidia bacterium | reverse complement strand
CAATTCTTATCCGTGCCTGAGGAACCGAAAGTCCCATCAGCTCAGTTAATTTTTTCTCAGGAATGTTGAATGTAAATAGTGATGGTATTGGCTTTTCAATTGTATGTCCGGGCTCACATAACCATTCGTAAGCACTTTCCTTAGGGTTGCCCCCTGTTGCAATTACCAATTTATCGCAGGTAACTGACTCGCCGTTATCTAATGTTAATGTAAAGTTTTTTTTTGCAGTATCAGGGATGATTTTTACAACATTACAATTTGTTTTTATTTGTACATTGTAATGATGAGCTTCCTCAAGCAGGCAGTCAATGATCGTTTCAGAAGTATCTGTTACCGGGAACATGCGTCCATCTTCTTCCGTTTTCAATTTAACGCCGCGGTCTCCGAACCATTCGATGGTTTGTTTCACAGAAAAGCGGTCAAAGGCACTGTGGAGTTCTTTTTCACCGCGGGGATAATTTTTTACCAGTTCACGGTTGTCGAAACATTGATGTGTTACATTGCATCGTCCGCCGCCTGAAACACGCACTTTACTCAAAAGCTTAGATGATTTTTCAAGTATAGTTACTTTGGCTTCAGGATTAAGTCTGGCACAATTCACAGCGCAAAAAAAACCAGCCGCACCGCCACCTATAATGATCACCTCTTTTGTCAATTTTTGGTAAAGTGAAAAAATAAACTTCAGTTAAGTATATTTGCTGTATGTGAAATTGAAAAAGTACAGTTTAGTTCAATGAGACAATTTTTTTAACAACAACTTTCCCTTCCAATATTATTTTAACGAAATATATTCCAATATCATTATCATTTTCTTTTGAAGTAAAGTTGTATTTATATTCGCCTGGCATTAGAGTCATATTTACTAGTGTTTCTACCTTTTGACCGATGGTATTGTAAATTTCAATACTTAAATCTAATTTTTTATTCAGCACAAATTCAATGGTTGTATTATCAAAATATGGATTTGGGTAAATTCTTATCTCATTTTCACCATCGTTTTTATTTATACTTACATTATTAATGAGAATATTTTGATTGGTAGAATTACTCCCGCATCCATTTGAAACTTTTAATGTTACTATATAATTTCCGGGTTTTGAATATGAATGCAATGGATTTTGAAGTGAGGAGGTGGTGCCATCGCCGAAGTCCCAAGAATAAGTCAGGTTGTTTGTTAAATAGGTGAAATCAACCACGAGTCCATTAGTTGAATAGGTATAGTTTGCAGCCGGCACGAAAAATGTTCTTAAATCGTATTTGGAAGTAGCCTCACATCCATTTAAATCATACGCAATTAAAATATATTGATCCGGTGAAGTAACAGAAATTGTTTGCTTATTAGAGTTAAACCCTGACATGGTACCAAACCAATTATAGGATAAATAACCCGTTCCAGCGTTAATCGTTGCCCCTGAGCCATTGCATGTTACCGTTGCATTAATAGTTTTGGCATACACGTTTATAGAGTCAGAGCCTATACACCCAAAATTATCAATTACTTTAACCCATATATTGTCAGGTATTCCGTACAAGCCACCTTGAAAAGAATTTGTAATTGAGGAGGATCCATCTGACCAAAGGTAATTTGCAAAGCCAATGCCTGCGCTTAGTGTAATTGAAGCATTGGAGCAAATTGTGGTATCTTTTCCTAAGTTAATATTTGGCAATTGATTGGAGCCTATTGTTATTGTATCTCTGCTTGAACAGGAATTTACGCCATAACTTTTAACCCAATACGTATTTCCTCCATTAGCTAAAATAGTTTGTGTTGTTGCGCCGTTTGACCATAAATAGGATACGAAGTTTTGTCCTGCATCTAAATTCATAGAGGTTCCAACACAGAGTGAAGTGTCTTTTCCCAGATTCGAAATAGGGATTGTTATCTTTATAGAATCAGTAGAAATACATCCATTAAAATCCTTAGTTGTAACAGAGTATTGGTCCGATTTTGTTGCAGTGATTGTTTGTGAAACAGCACCGGTTGACCAATTATAAGAAAAGAAAATACCGGCATTTATTGATATCACATTCCCTTCACAAATTGTAGTGTCATTACCCAAATTAACGGGGTAATTTGTAAAAGATGAGAAGGTAAGTGTGTCATTGCTTGAATTTGGATCAGGGAATCCATTTGACAGGGTTATCCAAACTTTTATTGTGTTATTTCCTCCATTGAAAAAGTAGTTACCAATTGGAAAAATAGAAGATGTATCATGAGGGTGAATCACCCCACTCCAGATAAAATCTGGTTGAGTAATATTATTTACCTTCCATTTAATTGTTGCTTGTGTTAACGAAATGCTATTTTCATTATTGAAAACTTTAATTTTTACAGGTTTTGATCCGTAACAAATTTGTGACCCCATTAAAATAGCTTTCATACCTCCATCAAAAGCATTAGTTAATGTTGCATATTCATCTGCCCCAATATTTGGTTTGGTCATATTCCTTATGTCTCCATCTATATCTTTATTGCAAAATGGGAAAGCAGGAATAATTCCAATTGTTGTTCCCGGATTAGATATATGTAAATCAGTTAAAGAGTTGAAGAATGGTTTGTTGTTAACTGAGTTTAAGTCGCTGCCGGAAACAGTTTGCCATGAAGTTAGATTATGATTTCCATAATATTCCGCTATTGGACCAATGGGTGAATATAAATTATTCCAATTGCAATTCGAGTTGCTGATTAACATGTAGGATGACTGATTTGCATATATGGGGCCTGGTCCCTTGTTATATAATATGTTATTTTTTATAATTGGTCCGGTGGTAGAAGAAAAGAGGGATAACACCGGGCTGAAGGTATTTGTGTAACCATAACCACTTACAGTATTATGAACGAAACATGATGAACTGTCTCCGCTCACACCAACATTGCCCCAAATAAAATTGTTAAATATTTTACAGTTTAGACCTGAGAATCCTAATGGACAATATACATAGTTAGATGAGAATTGGGAGCTATCCGCTGCTTCAATATTTACAGCCCATCCTTTGATGATGTTTCCAATTATAACGGCATTTTTTAAGTTGTTTGCATAAAGTGCAGTCATTGTTGAATCAACATGTTCAAATACATTGTTTTTGAACACAAATCCACGTGTTCTGAGAGTTGTGGTGGCAGATTGAATAAAAAGATTTACAACAGACTTGTGATTACTTCCTGAGATCCGATTATTAATAAATGAATTGTAATTGCATTCAAATTCTGCAAATGTAATTGGAGAACCATAGGCATAATAATAAGGTGCAAATACACAATTAACAAATTTATTGTTGCTTGCCTTGCCCATTAACCATAAGCAATTATCTGCGTAAGTTGTTTTGAAAGTTAAATGGTCAAAAATAAAATGGTCTCCACCTTTAATCGTAATAGCGGTCTTTGTTCCATAATCAATAATATTCACACCCGAACTGTCTTTGTTTTCGGATGTAAAGGTTATAGTGTTTATATCAGACGCATTAGTGATGTGTGTTAATGCTAATGATAAACTATAATTTCCAGGCCGGAAATTGAATATTACAGGACCACATAAGCTTCTCCGATTTAAATCAATAACTGCATCTTCAAAATTTGTAAAATCAGGGGAAAGACCCCCAATTGTATATGTTCCGGACATTCCATCCACTCTATAAATATACTTAAGGGTGTCGTTTACTGGAAATAAATCAATGCCGGTATTTAGGTTGCTAGTCCATATTTTAATCATATAAACTGAATTTGATGCAAAATTATAATTGCCAATATTGATATTGGAATCAACAGATTGAGGCGGAAGCAAATATCCTGTCCAATTAAAGGGAGGCTGTAAGATGTTATTCACTGACCAATTAATAGTAGCACTTGTAAGTACAGTTCGTCCCCCATTATATATACTAACATTAATGGGATAAGATCCACTACAGCGTGGATAAACAATACTGTCGATGGACAGTACACGGGCATCACTGGTTGGCAATTGGAATTCATCAGCGCCAATACAAGGAGAAAGAAGACCTCTAGCTTCCCCATCAATATCATTTGAATTAATTCCAGTCCATACGCCTCTTTTATATAAAAAATCATCACAAATAACATGTAAATCGGTGGTTGAGGCAAACGGACTTCTGCTTAGAATAGTTGAATTTGCATCCTGACCGGTGGCTTTATTCCAATCAGAAATGGTGAAATAACTAATCCCGCCTTTGTTAAACGTAGAATAACCGTTAGAATGAAATGTATTTGCGGAAGCAAAGCTTAAGTAAGAATAAGAACTTGGAGAACAATAAATTGCAGAATATGTACCGGCGGAGTAGAAAATATTATTAATAACTTCCGCATCGTTAGTTAAAACAAAGGGCGTCCCCCCGGAAGTATAAACACTATTGGCTATTATATTTGTTTTACTGCTATTATTTATATTAATACCATTCCCGTCACCACTAATAAAATTAGTGGCAATAAGAAATTTCTTTTTATTAAAATTTCCATAACAATAATTAAGTTGAATGCCACAATATCCAAAACCGACAATTTTGTTTGAAAGTATTGTGATTTCATCATTGCAATTATCAAGAAATACTCCTGTTGAACTAGAACTAGTGATGTCATTTTTGGTTAATGAATTGTTTCTCATTATCAAATCATGCTCATAAGAGAGGTAAATTGTATATGAATATTGATTTGTGAAAATATTGCTATCAACTACCATGCCTTCGGAATAAGTATTTGCTCTATAAATAGCACTACTGCCGTTCTCAAATATGTTCTTCACAAAAGAAATGCTATCATTGCTGGCTCCGCTATCAGAAAATACCAAACTTAATGAAGTTGAATTCCCATATAGGCTGTTATTTTTAATAATATTCTTTCTAAAAAGTAAGGTGTCGGAATTATTTCCAATTGATATTACTGTTGCATTGCTTAATGTTCCTGTTCTGACAATAGATATTTTTTCAATATTAATAAAATCTGCGCCGTTAAAGTTTACTACAAAATTATTTGTTGAATTTGAAGAAGAAGGGAAAGATAGTATAACGGAAGAACTATCGCCATTTTCAGATTTAAAAGTAATAGTATTTAATGCAGAGGTGCCGGTAATTTGAGGCAATGTAAATTGTTCGATATAATTCCCTTGTCTAACGTTAAAAACTACTGACCCACAAACTCCATTTGTAATTAATTCACCAACAGCTATTGAGAATGTGGCATAATTTGGAGACACTCCCCCAATGGTATAGACTCCAGACAAGCATTGGGCATTCGTATTAAAACACAAAGCGAATAATAAAATAAATGTTGATAGGAATGTTTTTTTCATTTTGAATCGTGCATAAGCGCGAGTATAAAAAGATGTCGGTTATCTATATGCAACAATAGATTGGATAGTGACATTTTCAGAAAATATTATTTAATTGGATAGTGAGTGTTTCTTGATAATTTGTTGAATCAGAACATAAATATAATTGAAGCTAAAATTTAACACCCATTACCGCAATATCATCAACCTGTTCACGGTTGCCCAGCCATTCATTCAGGGTGTCTTCGAGTTTCTTCTGCTGTGCATCAAGCGGTAATGCGGTGTTTTCGGCGAGTAACTTCCGGAATGGGGGA
>JAEUTS010000261.1 GCA_016787005.1 Bacteroidia bacterium | reverse complement strand
CAGCAATAATGGTTGTACAAAATCAGATTCTGTTTTCGTAAATGATCCACCTGCAATAGCAGTCATAGTTAATACAACATCACAAGGATGTACTGGATCAGCAAGCGCTTCAGCAAGCGGTGGGTCTTTAAGCTCAGGGGTGTTTACATATAGTTGGAGTAACGGTTCAACTGGACAAACAACAACTTCAGTAATAACAGGAGGCACTTACACATTAACAGTAAAAGACGGCTTTGGCTGTACCAAAACGGCTACAACAGCTATACCAATAGATTTACCAACATTAACCGGAGTTTCAGTTGTGGAAACGATAAATAAGGAAGCATGTTGGGGTACAGGCGATGGAGCAATTGATTTAACCTTGTCGGGCTCCAATGCCACATCGCTCAAATATAAATGGAGCAACGCAAGTACACTGGAGGATATTAAAAATTTAATTTCAGGCAATTACTTTGTTGAAATATATAACAGCAGCATGACTAATTGTATAGCCAAAAGCTATAATGTACCAATAGATGGCACAAACTGCGGAAGCGTTTCTGGCAATGTGTTTATTGATGGAAATTTAAATTGTACTTACAATACCGGTGAGATATACTTTCAGAATGCAATTGTTACGGCAAACCCTGGAAACCGTAATGCAATAACCGATCAAAATGGGAATTATGTTTTCAATAATATGTCGTACGCAACTTATTCAATAAGCCATGCTGGCAAAAACAATATTTTTCCTTCTTGCGGTTCATCACAAAATGTAACTGTCAATGCGGGCAATCCAATCATTAACAATATAAATTTTGTAGATACAGCATCACCCAAAATTGACATTCAGGTTACATCCTGGTGTTCGGCAATAGTTCCGGGATTCAGTGGCAGCGTATCTTTAAGCTTAAACAACTTACTAAAAACTTCAGCAAGCGGAAAACTGACAGTTGTACTTCCTGCAGGATTTGCAGCAGCCATTATTAATTGCACACCTGCCAGTGATGGCATAAACGGAGATACTGTTTTCTGGAACTATACTAATTTAATAACTGCATCTACCTACCAAATTAATTTTACTACACCTGTAAATACAGCATTAGGCAGCACTTTTAAGTGTTGTGCAAATGCAAGTGTTGCAGGGTATGAGGTTGATTTAACCAATAATTCAGCATGTGCACAAGCAATTGTAAGAGGCTCCTTTGATCCAAATGATAAGTCTGTTAGTCCCATAGATAAGCCCGTGCAAGGCGGTATTACACTTGCCGATAACGAATTAACCTACCAGATACGATTTCAAAATACCGGCAACGGCCCTGCTGTAAATATTATAGTTAAAGATACTCTGTCGGATAAACTGGATGTGTCAACCCTTCAAATGATAAGAGCAAGCCAT
The DNA here is from genome assembly GCA_016787005.1 of Bacteroidia bacterium. GTDB lineage: Bacteria > Bacteroidota > Bacteroidia > JABDFU01 > JABDFU01 > JABDFU01. Next base: position 2,854 of record JAEUTS010000261.1, on the reverse strand, counting down.
AACTATATACTGGATATACTTCCCGGAAATGTATTGAGATGGAGGTTTAATAGTATTATGCTGCCTGACAAGGGGTCTGATGAACCAGGAAGTCATGGCTGGATAGTATATAGGATTAAACAGAACTCATCAAATCAAATAGGAGATATTATAAAAAATACCGCCCATATTTATTTTGATTTTAATGAAGCGGTAGTCACCAATACTACAGTAAGTAAATTAGTGTTGCCATTGATGGTAAATGAATCCGCTACAGGAAGTGGAAATGTGATGGTATTTCCAAATCCTTTTAGCGAGCTTACCACATTTGTAGTTGAGCAGGATAAGATAAATGCCCCTTACTCATTTGAACTTATTGATGTTTTAGGTAAAAAGGTCAAGACAATGAATCAATTGACCGGCAAACAATTTGAAGTGACACGTACTGGTTTACAGAATGGAATTTATTTCTATAAGATATACACCGATAAAAATGTTATTGGTGTTGGAAAATTAGTGGTTGAATAAGATGGGGCGAATATCCCTAAACCTGGCTCACGCTCAAACACCAGATTCCTCTTTCCGCGAAAAGCGTCAATCGGAATGACACAGATTTGGATGTATCACTTCACAAATCGTTTAAACAAATAATAGATCACAAAAAATCCGATCAATGAAGCGATCAGCCAATACACCATTTGTTTTTGGCTGGGATGTATAAGCTCACGCTGTATCTGTATTGCTTTGGCCGGATCTTTTTCTGCAAAGGGCTTTGTGCCAAAATTTGTTTTCAGGAAATCCAGCTCATCAATATATCGTATACCATTTGTTGCTACATAATAGTCATTTGCTTCGTCTGGGAAATATTTACGGCTGCGGCTGCAAACATTCACTTCAAGTTTTCCGAAACTTACATATTCTGCATAGATAAGCCATTCTTCACCTGCATTCATTTTCATCCCGCAGGAAGTTGCGTTGTTATAATAAACAGCGGTAGTCTCACTTAAATTTCCTTTAAATACATCCTTTAGAGTGAACCAGACATTATCCCTATCCTCATCAATTGCAACAGAATCAACACGACCTTTAAAAATCGCATCGAATTGCTTTATGCTTTCGGTAGATAATTTTGTAACAGGCGGACAATCGCAGGAATACGCGTGTAATGCAGAGAAAAATACAGTAACAAAAAATGAAATCCAGCGCATTATTTACTTATAGAAAGTGGGTACTCTTTTATGAATCTGATACTTTTTTCAATTTCAGGACTCATAAATTTATCTTCGCTCACAAAGGGAATATGTTTACGGAAGTTTGATATTATTTTCTCAAGCTTTGGAGAAGTTTTCTTAGGCCGTCTCAACTCCAGTGCCTGAACCGCAGTGAACAGTTCAATTGCCAGTACACGGTACACATTCTCAACCACTTTATAACATTTGGTAGCCGCATTGGCACCCATACTTACATGATCCTCCTGCCCGTTACTTGAAACAATTGAATCAACGGAGGCAGGCGTGCACAACTGCTTGTTCTGGCTGACTATAGATGCAGCGGTATACTGAGGGATCATAAAACCCGAATTTAAACCGGGATTAGAAACAAGAAATGCGGGCAGATCGCGCTGTCCGGATATCAATTGATAGGTACGTCTTTCGGAGATGCTTGCAAATTCCGCTAATGCGATGGCTAAAAAATCTAACGAAAGTGCCAAGGGTTGTCCATGAAAATTCCCGGCGGAAATGATCTTGTCTTCCTCCGGAAAAACAGTCGGATTGTCGGTGACCGAATTTATCTCAACTTCAAATACGCCTGCAACGTGTTGTATCGTATCACGCGACGCTCCATGCACCTGAGGGATACAACGGAATGAATAAGGATCCTGCACATGTGCCTTTTTTGTTTTGATCAGTTCGCTGCCTTCCAGCAAATCGCTAATATTTTTTGCCACAAACAATTGTCCTTTATGCGGACGTATCTCATGTGTAAGCTTATCAAAAGGTTCAGGACGACCTCCGAACGCGTCTATCGATATACCACCGATCACATCCGCCCAATTGGCAATCCGCTGCGCGTGTATTAAGCACCAGGTGGAGTAAGCACTCATAAACTGCGTTCCATTCAGTAAAGCAAGCGCCTCTTTCGATTTAAACTTTAATGGTTTTATACCAAGAGACTTAAGTACAGCAGCTGACTGCTGCTTTTTTCCCTTGTAATAAACCTCACCCATGCCTATCAGAGGTAAGGACAAATGAGCCAATGGAGCCAGGTCACCTGACGCACCCAATGAACCCTGTTGATATATTACAGGTAACACATCGTTATTATACAGATGGATGAGACGCTGAACAGTCTCTACCTGGACGCCTGAATGTCCATAACTCAATCCTTGTATTTTAAGAAACATCATTAGTTTCACAACCTCAGAAGGTACCTCCTCACCCACACCACAGGCATGTGAAAGCACAAGATTGTTTTGCAGTTTTTCAAGATCATTCTCGGAAATTGACCTGTTATATAAGGCTCCGAAACCGGTATTTATGCCGTAGATAGGCTCTTTGTTGCTCTTTAGCTTTTTATCAAGATATGACCGGCAATCACCGATTTTCTTTTTAGACTCCGGTGAGAGCGCCAACAAATAACTGCTTTTTACAATGGTTTCCAGCGTATCAATATCAAGCTGGTTTGAAGATATTGTATATGTCTTAGCCATTTATTTTATTTTGGGTTTAATGATCAATCGCAACGACTGATCGTACGTAATATAATTCCAACACCAATTTAAAAAAATAAATATACGATTCTTAACTCCAACAATAGACATGAGGTGAACCAACAGCCAAACTGCCCAGGCAAAAAAACCCTGGAATTTAAAACC
>JAEUTS010000151.1 GCA_016787005.1 Bacteroidia bacterium | reverse complement strand
TATCGGATTTCGACGTGTCTGATAATCTGTATAAGCTTATTCTTTTATTGGTTGAGCGCGTTGGAAGCAAGCTGGATTATACCAAGATTGGGAGTACAATAGGCATTAACCGACAAAAGGTAAAAGATTATATCAATCTGTTGGAGTATACTTATTTTATACGCCTGCTGCCGCCTTTTACGCATAACAGGGATAGGGAAATTGCATTACAGCAAAAAATATATTTTTCAGATAACGGGCTGCTTACCGCATTGGGCAACCGAAATACGAGTGCACTGCTTGAAAATGTTGTTGCTGTTCAATTGGCCAGGAAAGGAAAGCTGCAGTACTATGCAAAAAAAACAGGCCAGGAAATCGATTTTATTTTGAACGAAAAAACCGCGATAGAAGTAAAAGAAACGGCCTCTGTTTCCGATTTGGCCATATTAAAAAGTCGTGCCCAAAGCATAGGGCTTAAAAACGCCCACTTGGTAAGCCTTAAAGCTGCTAACCCTAATTTTAATGATTTTGTTTGGGCGGGTACTTTAGACTTGCAGTAGAAATAAACTTTAAAATTGTGCCGAAGGTATCTGAAGTCTTAAAAGGGGACTACATGTAAAGATATAAAAGGAGTATAAAAAAATCCCCCAAGTGTGTACTTGAGGGATTTTTTTTAGATTTTTCTTGTATTAAAAGTGCCACAGATCGTGCTCCCAGTTAAATATTTTAGCTTTAATATCTTCCGATTCAAGTAACGCATCAAGGCCTTTTTTGTACTCTGCTATGGTACGGTCGTAAACGTTAGTTTCTTTAAATATATAACTGCTGAACTGGCGCTTCCAGAATATATCCTCGTATGTTCTGCGCTCTTCATCGCTATGGCGGTTATATACTTCGGCACTCGCAAATACAGGTCGTGCTTCAGGGAAATAGATCCAAAATAACCGCTGGAAACCTACAAACTCACCGGCCTCACTGAATTTTTCTGTCATCGGGCAAATGCCTATTATACGAACATCCAGCACTGAACGTTGCTTGTCGAAAAACCAATCTTCTTTAAGCATGTATTGTTTGGTTTGCTCAGCACCGATGTCTTTTCTTATAGGAGCCACTTTCATTTCTCCTGTCTCAGGGTCTTCGACTGTGTTTGTACTGTCCCATTTTGTAAAAATACCTTCAACTTCGCTCTTGGTCAAAGGAACTTTAAATTCATCATCAAACAAAGGGTTTCCGTAAGCAGTTAAACGACCCTCAACAAGAGCGGTATGTATAACATCTATCAGCGCTTTTCTTTCGTTGGTAGGAGTAACAGGATAATAAAAGCTCTGGTTGATCTTTTCACGCAGGTCAATTACTCTCCATATACGTCTCGACCAAACCACATCCGCCTCACGCAGAAAGGTATAAGGTATAACGCGCCTTTTAGGAGTGTTTTCTTTAATGTAAGCACCATCCAAAACGTTTTGTGCCAGTGCCTCGCCCGATATAAGTGCTACGCACAATATAATCAGCGCCTTTGCTACATTGTTTTTCATTTGCTTAATTTTTAGTTTTATCAAACACCTTTCAAACTCAAACTAACCGGCTAAACAGCCGTTACACCTATATTAACTTACTTTTAAGTTTACTATTGTCCTACTTTTAAGTTAACACCCGGAATCTTTCTCATAACACCATCCGGACCCATAGCTCTTACGTTCTCAATGAAAACTCTCGTGCCTGTCTTGGCATTCTTCAAGAGGTTCGCCTGTTCGGAAGTGATCCTGTTACTGTTTGAGGAGGCAGTGGCAATACCGCCACCGGCGCTCATTGTAATATCAAACGACTTAATATCAAACTTTAAGTCGAAGTCGAAGTTTTCCAGTTTAGCCATAACGCCCTGGGTCACCAATAATTCACCTTTACCGATCTTATCATCGCCTTTTTTACCGGCAAAGTAAGCAACAGGATCCGGTACACGTTTCACACGGAATTTGAACGACCCCATATTCTGATTGTTGCCGCTGATCTTCGCGCCGACGTTAACAACAGCCTGTGTGCCTCCGCTAACACGAACAATATATTGGCCCGGCCCGGAAGACTTTGTAAGAGAACCGCCTGTAATGCTTGGCGACAGGTCAGAAGGCGCAACACCCGCAGCAGTAATAGTTACAGGGTTATCAACACCAATATAAAATACGTTCATTTTATCAGGAGATACGGAAGCGGCAGGCCGTGCAACCATATAAGATGAATTGAATGGGTATGATTTATAAGTGTTATCAGGCGATTTTACACGAATAAGTCCGGTGTATTTTTGCAATCCTTCTCCTCCTGTTTTAACAGTATAAGTACCAATACCACGGGAAACCTTTACAGATGTGGAATCAATAGTTCCTTTTATTTTATTTGTTACAGAGTCAACTTCACCAAGCCATATTTGTGGGTTTTGTGTAGTGCTGAAAGCTGCAACAAATATATCTGATGTATACTCATTGCCGGTAAGAACATAACTTGTTGGTGCTACAACCTTTGCAGCAAGAGTGTCAAATTTAAAATCGGAAGCGGAAATCTCATTGAATAGCAAATTAATTGCATCGCCTTCGCAATTCTTCACTTCGTTTTGAATACGGCTTAAGTGAGCAATAACAGCTGCAAGTGGCACGTGATAGAAAAGGTTATTTTCCCAACTTACTTCCATTTCCTCAAACAACGAATATACTCTATCCGTTTTTAATCCAAGTCCCTGTTCAAAACTTGCAGCAGCTCCGGGCTTTTTTACGCTTGCCTTGACTAATCCCAATATATCTTTTCTGAAATTTGAAAGCTTCTCTTTCAGCTCGATTGCTTTTCCAGTGGCTTTTTCAGGGTCATCACCAATCAAATAGTGGGTGGGGGCATCGTAATTATCTTTACTACCAAACCGCGCAAGCTTAATAGTGTCCGCAGTTTCTTTCGGTAATTTATCAACATGCTGATAAAGCTCGGATTTCAACTCTATAATAAATTTGTCAATATCCTTTGCTTTTGATCGTATTGACTTAGCCGCATTATAAAACTGTTTTGTTTTACGTTCATCGTTAAGTAAAGCAATCTCAAATGCATTTGATGTAACATCATTTTTTGCATCGAAATTGGCGTTTGTTTTGACCAAACTCTCATTTATCGTCACAAACGCATTCAGAATATCTTTCGACACGTTCATGGCTAACAGAGCCGTTAGTACTAAGTACATCATCCCGATCATCTTCTGCCTCGGGGTTTCTTTACCACCTGCCATATGCTATTAGGAGAATTAAGGTTTAACTCAATGTGTTATTTATCATAAAATTTCTGCCTATTGTATATTACTTCTTGTAATTGAGGGCAGAAAGCATATTGCCATATATTGTATTCAGTGCGGCAAGATTGTTGGATAAGCTTTCCATTTCAGCTTTATACTTCCTGGTATCCTCAACAGAGGCGTTGAGATTTTTCATTAATTCTTCGATACCTGCATATAGCTTGTTTGTTGAACCTAAATGATCCTGTGAACCTTGTAATTGAAGCTCATAGGAAGCATTAAGTGCGGAGAGGTTTTTTGCGACTTTGCCAAGCTGCTCAGAATAAGTTTGAGCTTGTTCGTAAGAACTTGCACTTGAATTGGAAAAAGTTTCTAAAGATTGTATTGCTTTTGAGTATGAGCCGGATAATTGGGAAACAGATGATGAAATAGAATTACGGGCTTCATCATAAGTGTTTGATAAGTTTTCAACCGATTTAGAGGCTGTTTTCATATTTGATACAAATTCTGTGGTAGCAACCGTTCCTTCTGACACGTCTGCAATTTTATTTGCGTTCTCAGAAAGATTTCGCATTCCTTGTCCCAGGCTCTCAATAAGTTCAGGACCAATCTTGGCTTCTTCAAGCATGTTGTCAAGTTGTTCTGTAATGGTACCCTTGTCTGCTTCAGCTTCTTCTTCATGGCTGCCATGCATACCGGACAATTCCGGATAAACCAAACTCCAATCCACTTCTTCATGAGGCGGTTCAAAAGCTGAGAAAAAGAAAATCACCGCTTCTGTACTTAATCCAATTGTAAGCATTATACCAGCACCAGGCCAGTGCATGATCTTAAAAAGTGCCCCTACGATTACAATTGCCGCACCGATACCATATAATTTGGCCATAAAATTTTTCCATGCTTTTGTCCCTGGTCTCATAAATTTTAATTTTAAAAGTTAATAATCAGTTTAATTATTAAATTGTTTGGTTTAACTATAACTACTTTCCTCCGGTAAATGATTTGTCTGCGTTACCATCCGATCCTTTGGCACGACCTAAGAAAGTCATTACACAACGGAAGCCGATATAACATTTTGCAGTATCCTGATATTCGTATGTTCTTGAACTGGTTTGACAGTAATAACCCACATCTTTCCACGATCCGCCACGAATTACCTTACGTTTTAACACAGATGGTTCGTTTTCCTGCGCTTCATAAACATAGTCGGAGTTCTGATCATGTGTAAAATCGTATGCTGATTCATCAAACGCATTGCTTGTCCACTCGGCTGCGTTACCGGCCATACAATACAAGCCGAAGTCGTTCGGGTTGTAAGAGTAAATAGGCACAGTATGGAAACCGCCATCATCAAAATATAAGCCACGCATTGGTTTGAAGTTACACAAGAAACAACCACGCGCATTACGTATATAAGGGCCTCCCCAAGGGTATGGACTTAAAAGAAGGTCGCCACGAGCGGCCCATTCCCATTCAGCCTCAGTTGGTAAACGGAAGTCGTTAACAAATGTACCGCCATTGCTTTGCAGGAAACTGTTAAGTAATTGAGTTCTCCATACACAAAAAGCACGGGCCTGTTTCCAGCTTATTCCCACTACAGGGTAGTCATCATAAGCCGGGTGCCAGAAATACATATTTGTCATGGGTTCGTTGAAAGCATAAGTATAATCATGAACCCAAGCTAAAGTGTCGGGGTATACGTTAATAATATCTTTAATAATGAATACACTCCTGTCAACACCTTTTTTGGTCACAGGCTCATAGAATCCATCACCTTTATGAACAGTTTTGGTAACAGTATAGTTACCTTTTCCATCAATAAAGTCCTGTCCGTTAGCATCGGGTGTTTTAGAAGGCAAGAAGCGGTTCATTTTCATAGCCGCTGTTCTGAGGTCGATCCAGTAATATTCAAAGTTCAATTTACGTGTGTCGATCTCTTTCCTTCTGTAGAAACGTTCGCTTTCAGGAAGGTACATATCAATCAGTGCTTCACGAACCTGTTGGTCGTCCCACTCTATATCCTCATCCCAATTAACAGTAGGAGGGTCGATCTCTTCTTCAAATTGGTTAGTTGATACACCATGTTCGCCGATTCCCTGTTCAATTAATATACGATGAGCAATAGAATCGCGCACCCAAAACACAAACTGGCGGTATTCATTATTCGAAATTTCAGAGTCGTCAATATAAAAGGCTTGAACAGAAACCGTTTTCGATTTAGTGGTGTGTGAGAATGTTACATCCTCATCACTTGGTCCCATATTGTATCCTCCGGGGTGAATATAGTTCATTCCAAACGGGTCGGGCTGAAACCATTCCTCTCGTCCAAGTACACCAACAAGTTCACCGGTACCGTGGCTGCATGATGCAACCAGAGCAGCGAATGAACCTAGTATGAGTAATTTTTTCATGGGAACCTCCTTAGTTAGTAATCTGTTTTGTTGTTAGTGTTTAACTTATTAAAACGTAATTATAACTTTATTATTATATGGTTCAGTTTGCAGAATATGATCCCCTTTAGAAGCTTTAACTCTGCAATATATCTGTATCATAAACGTGCGTTGCTGGTTTGCTTTTATCAATAACAATATTAGTTATTATAAGAAACGAACGTTACGGTGTTCGGCTGGAACAGGTGGTTTAAATGGCTTGAAGCAATAGCCGACCATAATTTCATGTGTGTTATTGCTGTAGTTTTTAATAGCAGATGTAGTTATGTCGAACGAATAGCCTACTCTGAGTTTGTTCCACTCAAAGCCAACCAAGGCAACAATTGCATCAGTTAAGCGATAAGAAGCTCCTGCCCAAACCATGTCTTTCCATACGGCACGTGCATTGATATCAAGCTGAGTAGAGGTCGCATCTGTTTTAGCCAAAACAGATGGGATAACTTTTATGTCATCAGTAATAGAAAAGGGATAGCCTGCCATAATATAATAGTGGCGCGCGTTTTGAAATCTGTAGATGTCGGCAACTGCACCTGCAACGGAAGGAGCAGCATCTTTTTTAAATGTTGTTTGAGGTAAGTGGGTCGAAGACAATCCGAAATACATTCCATTATCTGTAGTATAGTATGCGCCAAATCCAAGGTCAAAAACCGTTTTTGCAGCGTTTGCATCAGGAATAGAAGCATCTTGTGTTGCAGGGTAAGCAGCATCAGGAGTAACCCAGGTGCCGGATAGTTGTTTTTGAATCATTCCGGCCTCTAAACCAATGCCTAATGTGCCGGGACCAACAACCATATGATACGAATAGGCTGCTTTAGCGATCAATGTTTTATCAAAACCTAACTGGTCGCTGCAAACTGT
>JAEUTS010000196.1 GCA_016787005.1 Bacteroidia bacterium | reverse complement strand
TTTGGACATACGGGAACGAAGTAAATAAGCCCCACCCTTCCTCCCCGAAGGGGAGGGGAGTTTAGTAAAATATAATTTTAATCAGCTCCTCCCCTTCGGGGAGGCCGGGAGGGGCCAAGCTTTTTTATGAAAATAATCATTCCAATGGCTGGCATGGGTAAACGTTTGCGGCCGCATACACTCACAACACCTAAACCGCTTATTCCTATTGCCGGAAAGCCAATGGTGCAGTGGATCGTGGAAGACATTACTAAGGTTTGTGACGAAAAAGTTGATGAGATCGCTTTTGTAGTTGGCCGCTTTGGCAAAGAGGCTGAAGGCAACTTAATTAAAGTGGCAGAAAAACTAGGAGCCAAAGGAACCATTCATTACCAGGACGAAGCGTTGGGCACTGCACACGCAATTATGTGTGCGAAAAGTGCATTGACCGGAAAAGTGGTTGTCGCTTTCGCTGACACTTTATTCAAAGCTGATTTTAAACTTGACTCTTCGAAAGAGGGTATTATCTGGGTGCAAAAAGTAGAGGACCCCCGTCCATTTGGCGTGGTAAAGCTGGATAAAGACAATGTAATAACTGACTTTGTTGAAAAGCCGCAGCAATTTGTCTCTGATCTTGCCATTATCGGCATCTATTATTTTAAAGACGGAAATTATCTTAAAAAGGAACTGCAGTATTTACTTGACAATAACATCAGGGAAAAGGGAGAATACCAGCTTACGAATGCACTGGAGAACATGAAACAAAAGGGCATAAAATTTGTTCCGGGGAAAGTAGCGGAATGGCTTGACTGCGGCAATAAAGACGCTACCGTATATACCAATCAGCGTGTGCTTGAATTTAATAAAGGAAACGCCTCGATGATCTCAAAAACATATATCGCTCAAAACAGCAGTATTATTGAACCCTGTTTTATCGGCGAAAATGTGAAGCTGATCAATTCGAAAATAGGTCCGCATGCTTCTATCGGGGATAATTGTGTGATTGAGAATTCTGAGGTTAAAAATTGTATTGTTCAAACAAGTACCAGGATCGTAGGTGCGACCCTTAGCAATTCCATGCTCGGAAATTTTGTTGAGTTTTATGGAAAAAGTAGTGATGCGAGCATCGGTGATTATACAACTATTAAAAATTAAACCTTACGACCATTTTGTGAAGACCAATTAATATGAAAAAGTTATTTCTCTGTTTACTCGTTATCAACGCCCTGGTCTTTACTTCATGCAAGACTACAACAAAAACTACTTCGGGTACGACGAAAGTTTCAGGCCCCACTTCAAAAAAAGAATTAAGTGAAAAAGAACGGATCGACTTTGACTACCTCTTCTTTAACGCTAACAAAGAACAAATGCTTGGCAATTTTGAATTGGCGACAAACCTCTTTTTACAATGCATTAAGCTTGACCCCGGGAATGCGACTCCAATGTACGAGCTTGCAAAAATATACAGCTATGCCGGAAATAAAGACAAGGCCCTTGAACTCAGTGGCAAAGCGGCTAATATTGATCAAAAAAATATCTGGTATCAACTTTTGTATGCTGATGGCTTAATGGCAAAAAAACAATATGGCGAGGCAATTGAAATATATCAACGCATAATTAAAATCAACCCTGATCGGATCGATATGTATTTTGAATTGGCAGAAACATATATGCTCGCCGGCAAACCCCAGGAAGCCATCAAGGTATATGATCGTATAGAAGCAAAAGCAGGTGTAAATGAAGAAGCCACTATTCAAAAAGTAAGGATTTATACCCAGCTAAAGAATACTGACAAAGCTGTTAAAGAACTGAATAAACTGATCCAGCTAAATCCAAAAGAACCCAAATACTATGGTATGCTTGGTGAAATATACCAGAATACAGGTCAGAAGGATAAAGCCATTCAGACATATAACGACCTTTTGAAAGTAGATCCCGAAAACCCTTATGTACACCTTTCCATTGCACAACACTATTTTGAAGAAAAGCAAGACGCAAAAGGCTTTGAAGAATATAAACTCGCCTTCCGTAATCCGAAACTGGACATCGACACAAAAATAAAGATACTTCTTTCTTATTACGCCATTTCTGAAAATAAACCCGCAGTGAAAGACGACGCTCTTGAGTTATGCAAGGCAATGATTGAAGCTCATCCGGAAGAAGCCAAATCTTATGCAATGTACGGGGACTTCCTTTTCCGTGATAAAAAAATGAGCGAGGCACGCGACGCTTATCGCATGGCAATTGCCCGTGACAAAACAAAATACGCTATCTGGAGCCAGGTGTTGCTTATTGATTCTGACCTGGGTGATTTTGATGCGATGTTGTTCGACAGCAAACAAACCATTGAGCTTTTTCCCGCGCAACCCCTGGGATACTTTTTTAACGGGATAGCCAATATTCAGAAAAAGGAATACAAAAAGGGAGTGGAAGTATTACGGGAAGGAAAGGATTATGTAGTGGATAACACACCCCTGCTTTCGCAATTCTACGCAAGCCTTGGTGATGCGAATCACCAGCTTAAAGAATACAAAGCTTCCGACGAAGCGTATGAAAAAGCGCTTGAACTTGATGCTAAAAATACGTACGTGCTTAATAATTATGCCTATTATCTGTCTCTGCGAAAAGAAAAATTGCTTCGTGCCGAAGAGATGTCGAAAAAAACTGTCGACCTTGAACCCACCAATAACTCATTCCTGGATACTTATGGATGGATCCTTTATCAAATGGGAAATTACGAAGAGGCAAAAAAGTGGATTGGGAAAGCCCTTGACAACGGAGCCCGCAACAATGGTGTAATACTTGAGCACTATGGTGATATTTTATATAAGTTGGGAGAAACCGAAAAAGCGATTGGATACTGGGGCGACGCCAAACAAAAAGGCGGAAATTCGGAGTTCCTGGACAAAAAAATTGCGGACAAAAAATTATATGAATAATTCTATCCGTACTTATAGATCAATTCCCTCCTCTTTCTTTCGCGCACTTTTATATTTCAGCTTTGCACTCATTGTGTTCTCTTCTTGTAAAACAAGGAAAAAACTTGCTGCAACCCACTCGCAGCATATCACCAAAAAATCAGCAAAAGAATTAGAACAGCTTCTCAAAAAAAATGAATTCAGGTTCGATTGGATCAGCGCGAAATTTTCTTCGGAGATAATATTGGACAGCTCACAAACTTCTTTCAACGTAACCCTGAGAGGTCGCAGGGATAGCATCCTCTGGATGTCAATTACTGCCCCCCTGATCGGAATTGAAGCGGCAAGGGCTATAATTACAAAGGATTCTGTAAAGTTCATCGATCGCATTCATTCTGAATATTTTGCCGGCGATTTTATATATGTGAACAGGTTACTTCACGCAGATCTTGATTTTGAACTTATACAATCATTGTTGATCGGCAATAGCGTTGATTTTTATGAAGACGACGACAAGCTTCATTCGTCAGTAGGTGATGGCCAATATGTGTTAAGTACGATAAGGAAACGCAAATTGCGAAAAGTCATTGAACGAAACAAAGAATTGAAAGACCCCGCTCAAACCATTTGGCTTGACCCGCAGACATTTAAAATTGTACGCGTATTATTTAATGACTTCAATCAAAACAGGACCTTTACTGCCAATTTCGATAAGTTCGATAAGGTAGATTCATTGCTGTTTCCATATAACTTGCATTATAATATTAAAGCCGAGAAAAACGTTGATATAAAAATTGAGTATTCAAAAATCAGCATAAATTCAGTTCAGTCATTCCCTTTCAGTATTCCCGCAAAATATGAACGTATTGTTTATAAAGAGAAAGAGAAATAACCGATTTATACGCATTGTGTTAATGACAACACTTTGCGCAGTTATTGCTATTCCTGTATTTGCACAGAAACAGTCAAAAACTGACCTTGAAGAAAAAAAGAAAAAACTTCAACAAGATATCGAGTACACAAATCAATTGCTGAGTGAAACAAAAAAAAATAAAAAACTATCACTCAATCAGCTTCTCACACTCAATAAAAAATTGTCGGACCGGCAGGAGCTTATCAATACCATAAGCGGACAGATATTTTTATTGAATCGTAGAATAAATGAAACAAATAAAAACATAGCCGCACTTCAGGCCGAACTCAAAAAGCTCAAAGACGATTATGCCAAAATGATCTACAACGCTTATCGCAACAGGGACGAGTACAGCAGGTTAATGTTTATTTTTGCATCCACAAACTTTAACCAGGCCTACATACGGCTTAAATACCTCCAGCAATACAGCGAGTATAGACATAAGCAGGCGGAACAAATAGAACTGAAACAAAAAGAGCTGAACGAAAAACTTCAGGAACTCGAGGTGCGCAAAACCGAAAAAAGGGAACTGTTAGGCTCGCAGGAAAATGAAAAGGAAGTATTGACAAAAGAGAAATCCGAAAAAGAGGAAGTGTTGACTGAACTTCAAAGCAAAGAGAAGCAGCTCAAGGCCGACCTGGAAAAAAAGAAAAAAGATGCTGAAAAATTACAGCAGGCGATTATGCGAATCATAAAAGAAGAAATTGAAAAAGCCAATGCTGATAGATCCAAACCAAGCAATAAACTTGTTCTAACTCCGGAGGCGCAGCAGCTTTCAAGTTCGTTCTCCAACAACAGGGGTAAACTCCCATGGCCGGTGATACAGGGAGTTATCATTGATCGTTTTGGTCCGCATCCGCATCCTTCTATGCCCGAGATTACTATATCAAATAACGGGGTCGACATAGCAACTTCTAAAGGTGCTTTGGCCCGTGGTGTATTTGACGGAGAGGTTACTGGTGTTGTAAACATACCTTCTTCAGGCCATGTTGTTATTGTTCGTCATGGCGAGTTTTTGAGCGTGTATGCTAACTTAAAAGAAGTATATGTAAAAACAGGCGATAAGATAAAGACAAAACAAAATATCGGCTCCATTTTACTCGATGAAGAAGATGGAAAAACCGAGTTACATATAGAGAT
>JAEUTS010000126.1 GCA_016787005.1 Bacteroidia bacterium | reverse complement strand
TTTCCCCCGCTGCAGTTAATATTCACGGATGCTCCCATAGTGGCGGTCGCGCCTCCTATGTTGGTGACTGAAGCCGCGGTTGTTGCGGTACATCCATTCGCGTCAGTTATTGTTGCGGTATATCCGTTCGCAGCAAGGCCTATAACTGTCATGGCTGTGCTGCCCGAACTCCAGTTGTAGCTTAATGTCCCCGATCCGCCTGTGGCACTTACTGAAACTGTGCCTGAGTTGCTTCCGCAGGTAGCGGGTGTACTTGAAGAGGCCGGAACAATAGGGGTGGGTTCGGTAAGGGTTACATTGGTTGTGGTCGTGCAGCCATTCGCATCGGTTATTGTAACAGTATACCCGGTGGCAGTTAACCCGCTTATGCTGTTGGTCAATGCGCTGGTCACTGTGCTTGCTCCATTACTCCAGTTGTATGTGTATTTTGCCGTTCCGCCGGTGGCTGTCACACTTGTGCTGCCATTATTACCCCCGTTACAATTAATGTTTGTTGATGCCCCCAATGTGGACGTTGGCCCTGGGATATTTGCTACTGTAGTATTTGTAGTTTTTGTGCAACCATTCGCATCAGTAACTGTTGCAGTATATCCGTTTGCTGCAAGACCTGTAATGGTTTGAGCCGTACTGCCGTTACTCCAGCTGTAGGTTAAAGTTCCGGTACCTCCTGTTGCGCTTGCTGAAGCCGTACCATTACTTGCGCCGCAAGTGGATGGTGTATTTACTGAGGCCGGTAGAATGGGAGTAGGTGCAGTGATAACGACCGTAGATGTAGCAGTACAGGCTCCTGCATCTCTAATGGTTACAGTATATGTAGCAGCACTTAATCCGGTCGCCGTATGTGTTGTTGAACTTGTAACCGAGCTGGTTCCATTGCTCCAGCTATAAGTATAATTTGTTGACCCTCCAGCGGCTGCAACGGTCGCACTTCCTGTATTGCTTCCGCCGCATAAAAGATTAACGGAAGCACCCATAGTAGCTGTTGGTCCCGCGTCAACAGTTACGAGCAAACTGTCTTTAAGAGTACATCCATGAGCGTCCGTTATAGTAACAATATATTTACCAGCAGATAAGCCGTTAGCAGTTGCAGATGTTGCCCCGTTACTCCATTTGTAGGTATAAGTAGGTGTACCTCCGGCCGAAACTGAAACTGAGGCTGTTCCGTTATTGATACCACAGGCTGCGTTAGTAGAAGCTGTGCTTTTTGCAAATGCCGGGAGGATAGTAATGGTAATGGCAGTATCAATATTATTGGTACAAACAGCATCTCCAATCACTTTCATAGCAACGCGGTAATTTCCGCTTTGGTTAATGCTGATATTTTGAGTAGTGTCGGGTCCTACTATACCAGGGCCTGTCCATTTATAACTGGCAAATCCATCCGGTCCCTTTATTTGCGCTAAGTCATCGGGGCAATTCTGGGCAGTATAAACTACTTTTTTATAAGTGTCGCATTTTACATCAATATATGCATACGCAAAATGGGCGCCCTGCGAACAGTCCCCAACCGTAAACTTTATTCTTACGCAACTTCCTATATATGCAGTTAAGTCGAATGCAACGGGGGTCCAGCCCCGGTAATAAACATTCTGAACTGTTTGGCCCGGAGCTATTTTTGATGAGAGCAAAAATCCGGGGATACCAGGTCCTCCAACGACGAGGTATTGGGAGCATGCTATTGGGTTACCATTGCAATCAAAAGCTTCAGCTCTGAAAAAGGGTTGTTCCCAATCGTTGTGGCCCGCATCCTGCACTACTGCTGCATAATAATAAGTAAGCAGAGCATTGGCCGCAGTAACCGTAAACTTTTGCTCAAGTGTAGCTCCTCCATACCCTGCTGTATCGAGATTACCTATCCTTGCAGAATTTGGCGCGCCTCCCGGGAAAACAACCGGGAAACCTCCATATGGGTCTGTTCCGGCACCGGAAGTAATTGCGTGAGATGATGAGGTGGTTGAGTAAAATGCCGGAGTGTATATTGGGAATGGAGCAGTAGTTGGCCCGGGGGCCATTGTGCGGCCGTAAGTTCCATACCATCCGGTAAAGCTTCCACTGTTAAAATCAATATTTGTACATCCCGGTTGTGTTGCAGGAGCAGTAACATAATCAATATTCATTTTGTACTTATAACAAGGGCAATAGGTAGGAACGTTATCCAATAAAATATAATAACACTGTCCTGCCGTAACATCAAGAGACGTGGCTTCATCCAATGCAAGTAATTTCCATGGGGAACCCGCTACGCAAGTTCCTGCATCGGGACATCCTTGCCATACTGAAAGAGAAGGCATGGGGAAGGGGCTATTTACCGGATCGTAGCAGCTATACCTAAGGTTAGTTAAAGTGATGTTGACCTTTCCGGTAGTGGTGGCACAAAAATAATATACTCTGTCAAGTCCTTTAGTAGTTGAGTCAGCAATACATGTAGCTCCGCTCGGATTATAACTATTCATTACATCTGATCTACACGTAGAATCAGTAACACTGGAAGGAATTGTTATAGGATTATTAAAGGCATAGCTGCAATCCTTTATATATTGAATAGCAAGGTTGAAAGTAAAACAAGAGCAATAGGTGGGAAGATTATCAATCATTACATAGTAACATTGCCCGGCAGTAACCTGAGCTGTACTCGTTACATTTAAGCCAGTTCCACCTGTTCCGCCACCAATACATGTTCCGGTGCTGGGACAACCTTGCCAGATGGTGACTGAAGCAGCAGCCCAGGGTTTATTAACAATATCAGTACAAGCCAACCCCGTAATACCCATATCAACTTTTATTTTACCTGTTGCGGTTGCACAGAAATAATAAACTCTGTCACGTCCTGTTGTTGTGGTTTGATTAACACAAGCTGATCCTACATTATTATAATTATTGAGTATGTCCGAAGAGCAAGTGGAGCCGGATGAAAGATAAGGGCTGTTTGTAGGGACAGTAATGGGGTTTGCAGTAGCATAATCACAATCTTTAACATACTGAATCCCTATATTGTAGCTAAAGCAGGGGCAATCATTGGGATAATTATCGATCATTACATAATAACACTGACCACCGGTAACTTGTGCGGTAGCAGAAAGTCCATTGGTAACTGCGCCAATTGCACCAGAGTTGCCACCAATACAAGTTCCTGTACTCGGACATCCACTCCAAATTGAAATAGAAGGAGCTAACCATGGTTTGTTTGCAAAGTCAAAACAGCCGATAGCGAAGGAGCCAATATCTACCTTGATCTTTCCGGTTGTGGCAGCGCATATATAGTAGATCTTGTCGCGACCGTTTGTAGTTGAAGGAGTAACACAAGTTACAGTGGCTGAACTGTAATCATTTGTTGATCCACCCGGGCAAGTGTTTCCGTTGGAGAGGTAGGGAGCGGCTGTTGTAAGATTAATCGGACTGCCAAATGCTAATGCGCATGTTTCGAATCCCTGAGAAAAACCGTCAAGTGAACATGAAAGAAAATATGTTGAAATAAATAGACTGAGTAATATTCTCCTCATCAGGAACATTGATTTAACTAAAATTTTTATTCTTTCAATGGAATCTCCTTGTAGGGAGACTCCTCAAAGAGGTTCTCTCTCATTTGCACCTTTTGAAACACTGTTTTGCTAATTGTTGTATCGGCACCTCCGGAACCTTGAACTGCCCCGGATTTAAAATTATTATTGACATGTTGAACATTTTCAGTGCCGACTTGAATCTTTTCACTCTTATCAATGGTGCCCTTATGTGTATCCGTGAAAATTTTACTCGGTTGATCAATGGTACCCGTTGAATTTTGGGCATACCCTTTGAAACCAAATAATAAGGTAAAAAAAAGAATCGGGCCTATTGTTTTGAATGCTCTCATACGGTTCAATGATAATTCCATAGCCTAAAAAAAAGAATTCGTCAGAACAAATTACTTTTTTATCGTTTTTTTTGTATATATAAGGAGTAAATCCCCTGAAAGCGAATATAATAAAGTCATAGGGAAATAACAAGAAATTTTCGATAAAAATGGGAAAATCTATGGTCAATGGGTAAAAGAAGCTGTGTTAAGCTATTGGGTTCGGATTCTGATATGAAAAGTTGAAATAACTGAAATAACGTGTATTAATTCAAAGGGTGGAAATTGCAGAAGCCGAGTCCAGTTCAACACTATTGTATAACCAATCTTTGCCTTATTACTGAATTATAGGCATTAACCCTTATCTCAACTATATAAATACCTTTTGCAATTGAACCAACATCAATTAGAACATTATTTATTATCGGTTGTCGAGTATAATAAATCGCTTCACCAAGCAAATTTAACAGTTGTATATTATATGGTTTATTCGTTGTGGTTTCAATTGTTACAGTTGCAGTAGCAGGATTAGGATACATTGTGAAATCAACATCACTATCCACTTGATTGAAACCCGTAATACAAGCAACAGTTGCAGTGGAAGACAGTGTGCAGCCATTGTTATCAGTAGCTGTAACCGAGTATATTCCACATGAAAGATCAACTATTATATGACCGTTAATTGAATTACTCCAATTGAATTGCAACAACCCGGTTCCTCCTCCTGATGAAGCAATCGCAGCTGTTCCGTTGCTTTGTCCATTGGTTTCGCTTGTTGTTGTGGTGGTAAATGTAATAGGTGGCGGTTCTGTGATGTTCACCGTGCTTGCAACTGTACAACCAGCTGCATCTATCACGGTAACTGTATAATTTCCAGCTGCCAAACCTGAAACCGTTGACCCACTACTCCCATTACTCCAATTATAAGACAATGTACCTGTACCACCCCAACCTGTTACAATAACTGAACCACTGTTATCCCCTTTGCACTTTAGTGATTTTCCTGTAACACTAACAATTTGTGGTGTTTCAGAGGTATATATCTGGACAGTAGTGCTCGCGGTACAGCCATTTTTATCGGTAACTGTTAGATAGTATGTCCCATAGGACAAGTTTGAAATAGTTGCATTAGTACTCCCATTACTCCATGAATATGTATGTGGCAAAACGCCTCCAGTTGCATTAATTGTAGCTATTCCATTACTACTTAAGCAAGTTGCATCCGTTTTAGTGATCAAGGCATTTACTGTTAATGGTACCGTCAAAATAATAATGGTATCGTGACAGTCATTATCATATGCATGGCAAGTATATGTTCCAGGGGCTAAATTAATTAACACACTATCGCCTGAAATATTATTTTGATTTTGATCTACCCAAGAAAAAATTAAATTATCAGCTAAAGTTTCAGAAAAACGCAAAAATATTTTCCCGTCATTCCCATTGCAAGCACTTGAAACATTAAAAGATGTTAAAATTGGTACCGTATTGGTATCAGGAGCATTCACTGTTAAACCTGTTAAGGTTACTGAACAGCCAAACGCATCAGAAACCACTACACTATATGTTGCATAAGTAGTTAAATTATAAAGATTTGCATTTGATGATCCATCAGACCATGTAAAAAAATATGTTGGAGAGCCCCCGCTGACCGATAATGTTATTGAGCCAAATAAATTATAACATGTTTTATTGGTAATAGAAGCGCTTGCCGCCAATATGCTTGTGTTTGTACCAACATTAGTAACTCTCATAGAATCTATCGTTTTGCAGCCATTTGCGTCCTTTACAGTTACAGTATATGACCCCGGAGCAAGCCCGGTTATAATTTGTGAGGTTCTTGCTCCTGCTGACCACAAATAGGTATATGGAGGAGTACCTCCTGAAACAA
Source organism: Bacteroidia bacterium (assembly GCA_016787005.1). Lineage (GTDB taxonomy): Bacteria > Bacteroidota > Bacteroidia > JABDFU01 > JABDFU01 > JABDFU01. The sequence goes on along the minus strand of JAEUTS010000126.1, from coordinate 4,939 downwards.
TTTCTTTGACTGTTCCATTGTTATTTCCATAGCAAGTATTTGGAGTAACAATATGCGACTGTTTCGTGAAGCCCGATGACGCCGAAACAAGTATCGTGTCTGTTTTGACAACACTATTGGAGCAACTTAATCCGTTATTTTCAAATGCCATTATTGTATATACACCGGCAGCAAGGCCCGTGGCAGTTTGTGTTGTTTGTCCACCCGGTATCCATTTATATGAAAACGACGGAGTGGCGCCTGTTACTGCAACTGTAGCACTTCCATCATTTCCAGCACAGGTTGCATTTGTAGAATTTGTGCTTAAGGTAAATGACCCAATAGGTGTACATGTAGAAAACAATGGTAGCGCAGAAACAAATCCGTTGCCACAAGCAAAAATTTCTCCTCCTATTCCAAGTGCTACATCATAAACTGTATCCGCAGTAGGTACGGATGTAACAAAAACTAATGAAGAATTATATTCCTTTACTCCATTTGTTGTTCCTACAAAAACATTATCGCATCCATCTACAGTTATCCCCCCACATTTAAATGTATCTGTACTAATAATTAAACTGTTAATTAAAGCGCCACTCCATGGATTCCATTGTTTTATTTTGCCTCCATCATAGGTATATAAATAATTTTTGCCCTTAGCTATACCATTGAACCCATTTGAATACATGCCAAACATATCTGAATAATATATATTGCTATTTTTTTCACTAAAATGGTACCCATTAGGAACAATAAAAGAAGTCGGAGTTAAGGTAGACACAGGACATTTAGCCAGAACGTTATCAAAAGTTACGGGATTAATGTTAGAACGAAGTGTGGTCATATAACAATTGGTGTCATCTACGGCCAATAGAGAAATATCATGAAAATATTCTGTAGTTGATAAAATATTTACAGGATTAACACTTGCACAAGTTGAATCAAACGTCGCTGCCTGATATGTAGCACGAATATTTCCCCCTCCTATAACACCTTTATGTGTACATGTATTATAGGAAATGCGCCACATTTCATCTATACTGTCGGTTCCGAAATAAATATTTACAAGTTTACCCAAGCTATTTACTTTAACTAACGTGCTTGGGCCGCCTGAGATAAGTGGTATTGGCGATTCAGTGCCTTCGCATATAAAGGAACTTCCAGATTGTCGATCTACTGCAAAATCTCCATACATACAATACTGAGTTGTTAGGGTTGCAAATGTCCACAGCTTTGCACCAATATTGTTCATTTTTGTTAGCTGATAATACCCCGGATTAGCAGTTGATCCCCCATGTATGTATATATTGCCGCTATAGTCCCAATCAATGTCATAAGCTTTATTTATAAATAAAAAGGCTGTGGATGTTGTCCAGGGATCGATAATTAATGTTTTTGTTTTGTCGTAAGTTTCAACATTGAAAGAAACTAAATTTTTATTGATGTTAAAGGATGACTTAACGGGTTGTTTATTTATATAAAAACTATTCGGCGCATGATCAATAAAAGTTCCGAACTCAGATACTATATTTAAATTCCCCTTAGCATCTATATCCAAAGAATGAACGCCTTCGTAATTAAACCTAATTGCGTTTAAATCGGCTCCAGGATGAACAATGAAAGTATACTTAATACCCCTTTTATTTTCAGGAAAAGTATACTCGACATCTATGCCGGGATATAAATTAAGGTATGATATTTTTTCAAAAGCTGAGGCAGTAAAACTTGCAATATGTGCCTTGTCGCTTTTGTTAATATATGTAAAATAGTTATTTACTTTCTGCTGAGCTACAATTACTACATCTTTATTTGCACCTACCCATTCCATATTTAAATGTTGCCATTTCGAATGAGGATAATTGTTGCTTTTTTTATCGGCCTCTCCTCTTGCTTCCTGAAACTCAAATTTTTCTCGATCTTCATGACTTATGGATGGAATTTGCTTATGCAGATACGCAACACCAGTGGAGGTAAAATAAATATTAACTCCATTATAATTCACCTCAAATTGAATTTTATCAGGGTTAATTATACTTTTGAAAGATGAGTCTTGCTGAGCCAAAGAATTAATTTGTCCCTTATTTTCGATAAATACTCTATTAATGTCTTCAATTGCAACTGTCCAAGGGACAGGTTTGGGAGCTAATGTATCGCGAGTTGTTTTTTTTTCGGCTTGCCCAAAAATAATCTGCGAGTATATCGTAAATAGAATAACGGCCTTTAGAATGTAATTTGCCTTCAAATTCATGCATCTAAGTTAATACTATTTATAAATTCACTGTTTTTCAACAAGGTGGCAGAGAATCTGAAAAAGTTGAGGGTAAAATAAACAGTAAATTAGCACATCAGCACGCATATATATATCGTTATATTATTAGCCGTACATTTACTTTATCATGTTTTATCTCAGTTCAGCAAAATGAAAAAAAAATTATTACTGGTTATCATTAGCAATATTGTTGCTTTATTCATGTGTGCTCAAAATGTCAAGTTTGAGAATTATTATTCTGTTTCATTTTCGAATGTTATTAATTCGATTGCTTTTGAAAAGGACACACTGTGGTTATGTACCAATTTTGGCATGGTAAAAAAAATTAAAAATGGTAATTCATTGGCACATTATTTACCCTCAAATGGCCTGGCTGATTATCAAGTGAATAGCATAGCTATTGCCGCCAATGGTGACAAATGGATTGGAACTAACAGAGGCGTATCCAAATTTGATGGCAATGTTTGGACTAACTATAACATTACAAATGGCTTAGCAAGTGATACGGTTCTCAGCGTTACAATTGACGCCAATAATAATAAATGGTTTGGAACATGGAGAGGCGTTTCTAAATTCGACAATACTAATTGGACGACCTTTGCTACCACAGATGGTCTGGCAAATAATAATGTAAAATGTATTGCCATAGATTTAAACAATAATAAATGGATTGGTACAAATGGGGGTGTGTCTAAATTCGATGGAACGGCATGGACAACCTATAATGAAGCTAATAGTGGATTAAATAACAATAGCATTCAAAGTGTTGCTGTTGACTCTAACAACACTCTTTGGTTTGGACATTTGGATGGTGTATCAAAATTTAATGGCACTAAATGGAGAACATATTCACAGTCTAATACTGTCGGAATGTTAGATCCTGTTGTAAAAAGCATTGCTATTGATGGATCCGGTAACAAATGGTTTGGTACATGGAAGGGTATTTCAAAATTTCATGAATCAGATTCTACCTGGGCATGGTATACAAAAAATAGCACAAATGATAGTCTTGTTGGGAATGGAATTAACTGTATTGCTGTAGATGAGAATGGTGATAAATGGTTCGGCACTAATGAAGGGGTTTCTAAATACTCCGGCACCTTTTGGAAGAGCTTCATTACCACTCAGGGCTTGGCCGGAGATAACGTTCCGGCAGTAGCCGTTGATGCAGTTGGGGATAAATGGTTTGGAACTCAAGGATTCGGTGTTTCTAAATTCGATGGCATTAATTGGACTACATATACGAACATCGATGGTCTCGTAAATAATAATGTTAATTGTATTGTTATAGATGCAAATGGTGATAAATGGTTCGGAACCAGTGGGGGCGTTTCTAAATTCGACGGAACCAATTGGACTACTTATAATACAATAAATGACTTCTTGCGTAATGATAATGTCGGGTGTATCGCAATAGAAAAAAACGGTGACAAATGGTTTGGAAGTCGCGGGTTTGGCGTTTCAAAATTCGATGGCACTAATTGGACTATTTACACTACTGCAAATGGTTTAGTCTATGATTATATCACTTCAATGGGGATTGATTCCAAAGGAAATAAATGGTTCGGCACTCCATTAGGCCTTTCAAAATTTGATGGGAATACCTGGACCACTTATACTACTACAAATGGCTTGCTTGATAATAACATAACCGCTATTGCTATTGACAAGGCGGATAATATTTGGTTTGGAATTGGGGCAATCCCATCTGTTCAAAAATTTGATGGCACAAATTTTTATTCCTACAATGCTAATTTCAATGTTGTTAGTAGTATTGCCATTGATGCCAACAATAATAAATGGTTTGGAACCCACAATGGCGGTGGCGTTTTTAAATTCGATGGCACTAATTGGACTTCATACATATTCACAACTGGAAGCATTGATATGCTTGGGATTGCCTTTGATAAAAATGGGAGCAAATGGATTGGAACAGACCAAAGGGGAGTAACAAATTTAATTGATATTGTTCCTTTATCTATCGGTAAAACTATTGATAGAATTAATATTTCCATATATCCGAATCCTTTTACTGAAGAAATGACAATCAATATTCCAAACCCTTCTCCAGCCTCATATTCATTAACCGTTACAGACTTGCAAGGAAGAGTTATTGAAAGGAGGGATAAACTTAGTGACAATAATATCAGTATTGTTCATCCGGATTGGAAGGCAGGCATTTATTTGCTATCATTAACTAATCAAATTGATGGGAGTTGCTATAAAGCTAAAATCGTATTAAATAAATGACGATTAAGTTTTCAATGTTTACAGTGCGTATGTTCACAAAATAAGTTGATTCAAGCAGAATTTGCGACCTTTTCTCTATATTATAGGGAAGTGGTATAGTGGTTCACCTCAAACGCTCTCCAACCAACAACGAAACCGACAACAATAAAAACAAAAAAGCTGTAAACATTTGATTTACAGCTTTTTGCTCTTCCTTTTTGGTAGCGGGGGCTGGATTCGAACCAACGACCTTTGGGTTATGAGCCCAACGAGCTACCCCTGCTCTACCCCGCACTATATTTTAATTAGGAAGAATCTAGTGAATTGCGGTGCAAATATATATTTAGTTTCTTTGTATGCAAACAAATTCTTATTAACAATTTTTATTAATCTATTTTAAATGCAAATGACAAGCCATAAAGCAGGATTTGTAAACATTATTGGCAACCCTAACGTTGGCAA
>JAEUTS010000194.1 GCA_016787005.1 Bacteroidia bacterium | reverse complement strand
ATGTTTGTTCCGGCGAATGCATTTAATCCCTCGGCTCCGCCAGACGTTATTACTCCGCTTGCCTTTGGTGTTCAATATACTTCAAGTGCGAGTATAACAGCAAGCCAGCTTATTTTCAGCAATTCTTTTTTGATAGGATTGCAAGCTGCGAAAACATATCAGCAGCTTTTGCAAAAAGCTGCCACGCGCACTAAAATTGAAACAGCACAATCTGTTTCAAAGGCGTATTACTCGGTTTTGGTGGCGCAGGAACGGCTAAAGCTATTGGATGCAAATGTTGTTCGTTTGAAAAAACTGATGGATGATACAAAGGTATTAAATGATAACGGGTTCGTTGAGAAAATAGATCTCGACCGCATTACTCTTGTTTATAATTCTATTTTAACAGAAAAGGAAAAGGCTGTGCGATTAACCGGGCTAAGTGTTTCATTATTGAAATATCAAATGGGACTTGATCAGGGGTCGGCTCTTACTTTGACCGATAACATTACATCAATTGTTTTTCAGCCCGAGCCATTGCTTGAAAAAATAAATTACCCCAACCGCATTGAATACTCAATGACAGAAGCCCAAAAACGAGCCGCCTATCTTCAATATAAAAGTGACAAGCAGAGTTTTTTACCAACGCTTGTTGCGTTTGCAAACGTAGGTACTAATACAGGAGGTATCAAATTCGATCTTTACAATTCAGATAAATCATGGTACAACTTTGCAATCCTCGGTCTCAATTTAAATATGCCCATTTTCAATGGTCTGCAGCGCCATTATAAAGCACAACAATCGAAACTCGGACTGCAAAAAGCTGAAAATGATCTGAAGTTTATTCAGCAAAGTATTGATCTGGAGGTTGCTAATGCTGGTGTGCAGCTTCAAAATGCGGTAGCATCTTTAGAAACACAAAAGAAAAATATTGTACTGGCAGAAGATATCTATAAGGTGTCGAAATTAAAATACGAGCAGGGTGTAGGGTCAAATTTAGAAGTGTTAACTGCCGAAACCGCACTAAAGGAAGCACAAACCAATTATTTCAGTTCGTTATATGATGCATTGATAGCAAAGGTGGATTACCAAAAATCGATAGGAACGTTAGTAAAATAGTTTAAAGTTACAGGTTTCAGGTTGACTCAATCTGAAACCCCTAAACCTGAAACCAAAATAAAAATGAAAAAAATTCTATTCGCAGCAGGAGCAGTTTCAATTTTGCTTATCGCTTGCAAAGGCAATGGTGACAACAACCAATCAAAGGACACCAGGGTAAGAACGCTGGACAGTCTGAAAAAGGAAATGTCCGGCCTTCAGGTTAAAATTGCAAGTCTTGAAGAAGAAATGGCGAAGGACGACACTTCAAAAGCGGAAAAAATCAAAACGGTTGAATTGCAAGTCATTTCGGCACAAACATTTAATAACTATGTTGATGTACAGGGAAAGGTTGACGCGGAGGAGAATGTTTCCATTACTGCGGAAATGCCCGGTACTATATCAAGAGTTATAGCAAAAGTCGGGGATGCCGTAACTGCCGGTGAGGTCTTGGCCGAGCTCGATTCAAAGTCCCTTCAGCAAGGACTCGCTGAGTTACAAAATGGACTTCAGCTGGCCACAACGCTGTTTGAAAAGCAAAAAAATCTTTGGGATCAGAAAATAGGGACCGAGATGCAATACCTTCAGGCAAAGAATCAGAAAGAGTCACTGGAAAAAAGAATGGCCTCTCTCCAGGAACAATTAAGAATGGCAAAGATCATTTCTCCTATTAACGGAATAGTTGATGCGGTTGATATTAAAGTCGGGCAGGCTACAGCTCCCGGTGTTCCTGCGATCCGGGTAGTAAATATGAACAACTTAAAAGTAAAAGCAGAAGTTGCCGAATCATACGCTGCAAAAGTTAAAACCGGGAATGATGTAGTGGTCATTATTCCTGATATGAAGGATACTGTAAAAACAAAGATCTCCTATTCCGCGAAAGTTATTTCTCCATTGAACAGGACATTTACTGTAACAGTTAACCTTGATAATAATAAAGAGTATCGACCCAACCAGATAGTTGTTTTGAAAATTGTTGATTATTCAAATCCCAAAGCCTTTATTGTGCCTGTTGGAACTATTCAGCACGCGGGCGAAGGTGATTTTATATTTATAGCCGAAGGCACTAAGGTAAAAAAGACAAAGGTGAAAATCGGGAAAATGTATAACGGCAGGGCTGAGATCACAGATGGGTTGAAAGAAGGAGATCAACTGATCGTAAAAGGATACCAGGAGCTGAACGAAGGGGAGACAATTAAATATTAGGGGCCCCCTCAAGCTCCCCCCTGGGGGAGTGAGAAGGGCCTAAAGAGTAAGATTAAACTAAATCATTCCTCCTAATGGGGAGGTGAAGGGGCTTATGAAAGACATATTCAAAGAATTCAAACCAAGCAGCTGGGCGATCAATAACCGCACAAGCATTTACATTTTTACGATCATCATCGCGTTGTGGGGTTATTCTACTTACAACAGCCTCCCGAAGGAAAATTTTCCGGAGATCGTTATCCCAAAAATATTTATCAGTACTGTTTATCCCGGAACTTCACCTGAGAATATGGAGAACCTTGTGACCAAGCCGCTGGAAAAAAGGATGAAGTCAATTGCGGGAGTGAAAAAAGTTACAAGCAACTCCTACCAGGACTATTCGAATGTGATCATCGAATTTAATACAGATGTTAAAATAAATATTGCGAAGCAAAAGGTAAAGGACGCTGTTGACAGAGCCAAGGCCGATCTTCCGATTGATCTTCCCGCTGATCCGAATGTTATGGATATTAATCTATCTGAGCTCCCGATTATGTTCGTGAATGTTTCGGGGGATTACGATTTGAATAAAATAAAAAAATACGCCGATAAATTACAGGACCGCATCGAGTCGCTTAAAGAAATCACCCGGGTTGATCTGATCGGGGCTCTTGAAAGAGAAATACAAGTGAATGTGGATATGTACAAAGCGCAGATAGCCCAGATTTCATTGGGCGACATTGAGCGTGCGATTGGATATGAAAACATGACAATTACAGGAGGCACTGTTAAAATGGACGGTATGCGAAGAACTATCAATGTAAAAAAGGAATTTAAAAATGTTTCTGAACTTGAAAATCTTATTGTAAAGTCACCGAATGGAGCTCCTATTTATTTGAAAGATATTGCCCAGATAAAAGATACTTTTAAAGAACAAGAAAGCTTTGCACGTCTTGGCGGCAAAAATGTAATTACCCTCAGCGTTGTTAAAAGGGCCGGGTTTAACCTGATCGAAGCTTCAGATAAAATAAAAATTATTGTAAAGGAAATGCAGGAGTCCGATTTCCCGAAAGGTTTAAGTGTTGTTGTTACGGGAGATCAAAGTAATCAAACCCGGACTACACTTCATGATCTTATCAATACAATAGTTATTGGGTTTATTCTTGTTACCATCATTCTCATGTTCTTTATGGGAGCAACCAACGCCATCTTTGTGGCTATGTCTGTTCCATTATCTATGTTCATTGCTTTCCTTGTAATGCCAAGCATAGGTTTTACAATGAACATGATCGTATTGTTCGGTTTATTGCTGGCACTCGGAATTGTAGTTGATGATGCGATCGTTGTGATCGAGAATACACACCGGTTATTCGCCAATGGGAAACGAAGTATAGTTGAGGCAGCTAAAATGGCTGCTGGAGAAGTATTTTTACCGGTGCTCTCCGGCACGCTAACCACACTTGCTCCATTTATTCCTCTTGCCTTCTGGGATGGAGTGATCGGCCAGTTTATGTTCTTCCTGCCTGTTACGCTGATTATCACTCTCCTCGCCTCACTTTTTGTTGCTTATATCATCAACCCGGTGTTCGCTGCTTCGTTCATGAAACCTGAAGTTGAACACGAAAAAGGAAAATCAAAGTTTACAAGAGGTGTTAAGATAACAAGTGCCGTTTTGCTTGGCTTTGCAATACTCTTTTATATTGGGGGAAACTTTGGTTTTGCCAATTTTCTTGTGATGATGTTTTTGTTAAATATGCTTTACCGGTTTGTATTGCTTGGCTGGGTGAAAAAATTTCAGGAAAAGATCTGGCCTGCGGTCATTAATCGTTATTCCAAAATTTTAGCATGGGCTTTGGCAAAACCCTATTCAACTTTATCCATCACATTCGGTTTATTTGTTTTATCAATTATACTAACAATGGCCCGCGGAAAAGCACCTACCTTCTTTCCGAGCTCTGATCCTAACTTTGCATTTGTATATGTATCTCTTCCTGTTGGGACCGATCCTGCATACACGGACAGTGTGCTGAAAATAGTGGAGAAAAGAGTGAATACCGTTTTATATCCCAATGGGAAAGAAAATCCGGTTGTCTCTTCAGTAATTTCAAATGTAACCATTGCAGTAACCGATCCATCCGATGAAGACCAGGGACAGTATCCGAACAGAGGTAAGCTGCAAATATCATTTGTCCCTTTTGCTGAACGAAA
>JAEUTS010000192.1 GCA_016787005.1 Bacteroidia bacterium | reverse complement strand
GCCGGCAGCGGCATTTGTGCCACCCGCAGGCGACCAGCTATAGGTGTATGGAGCTGTTCCTCCAGTTACATTTGCTGTTGAACCGCCCGTATTTCCTCCGTAACACTGAACATTCGATTGTGTTTGGGCAATACCAAGTCCGCTTGGCGATGTTATTGTTACAGTATCAGGATAAGGTTTGCAATTGTAAGTCAGGGTAACATTGTGTATCCCTGCACATAGCCCTGTTGCAGTTTGAGTTGTTTGTCCGTTGCTCCATGAATACGTTACACCTGCTGCCGCGGGATTTCCGCATTGCACAAACAAAGATGCTGTAGCGGTTCCATTGCATGAACAGCTGGCCGGGGTGGTTGCTTTTGCAATTGAATCGGTTGCTTGTCCGGCAACATCTATGGAAGTAAGAAATTTTTCGCCACAGGCATACAATGTTTTCCCCTTATATCCTATAGCTACATCATGTACTGTATCCAGATTGGATGGGAGATTAATAACATTGGTTTGCACCAAAGAAGTATTGAATACTTTAATTGTAGTCTGGTATCCAACATATAACCTTTCGCAGGCATCCACGTCTATCCCGCACCAAAAAGTTTTTACCGATGTTCCGATTCCTCCTGCAACAATTACGGGCGGAAGAATGGCATTGCTTGTAATTAAAGCGCCCGTTGTTTTATTGAATTTGGAAAGTGTATATCCGTCCCACATGTAAACGCCATTGTTTCCTGCTGTCATAATATTCATCCCATTGTAAAAGGACCCGGCATATCTGTTATGCGACTGTTCCGAAAATTGATACCCGTCTGAAACATTAAATATTGTCGGAGTAAGTGTTGGCAGAGGAAGTTTAACAAATCCGGCATACGGAATTCTGAAACAACAGGCCATGTAGCAGGTAGTCCCTCCGGGATCAACTGCTACGCCAACCATATCATAACTGCTTGACGGGGCAGCAACCACATTCAGATAGTTGAATCCCGTTAAGTTGGTATTAATAATTGCCCCCTGGTATCGCCCGGCTGTACCCCCTGTACCCCCTCCTCCGATTACTATCTGATCAGTGCATGGATTCCATACGGCCCGCCAGAATTCTCTTACACTACCGTTAATAGGAGCCGGAGAGAGGTATGTTCCCATTAGTCCGCCTGTTGTAGAAACTTTTTCAACACTGCCTGCAGTTCCTCCCCCTATGCCGACAATAAAACTATTTCCCGTCACTCTGTCAACAGTAAAATCACAATAGAGGGTTGTTGGAATATAGGTCCATATTAATGTACCGGTACTGTTTACTTTAACAAGACGAGAACTTGATCCTGAATAAACGTTTCCATTATAATCGTAATCAATGTCCCATCCATCAGCCGTACCTCCGAATGGATTTGTGATCCAGGGGTCGATGACAAGTGTTTTGTTTGTATCATACGAGTAAGGAAGAAGAAATGAACCACCCTGGCTCTTCAAATTAAATTTCGTGAATACTTTATTGTTCGTTTCTCCCTCGTAATAACTTATCGGAGCATGATCAACAAAATCACCGAATCCGGTTTTTATAATCACATCGCCTTCTCTATTCTCTTTAAGAGATGATGCACCAACATATTTCAATTTCACCTTTGAAATATCCCCACCGGGATGCACAATAACAGCATATTTTAATCCTTCTTTATCTTTTGGAAAGACATATTCCACATCTATTCCGGGGTAGAGATTCCGGTATATTATTTTTTTGAACACATTCGCTTCCACAGATGAGGCAGGCCCGGTAGGGTATACGTAGTAGTCGGATCGTTTTCCTAAAGCCTCTATGGTCGCGTCAGGGTTTGCTCCTTCCCATAAAATTTTAAAGTAGTGGGTCTTGCGTATTTTGAAAGCTTCCTGTTCGGCTTCTTCACTTTCTTCTTTCTCATCACTTTTTTTAGGATATTCATCGTAGCGGTAAGTCAGGCCATCAGAAGTGAAATAGGCCTTAATGGCACCGAGTTCTGCTCCGTACCATACCCTGGAGGTGGATTTTAACAGTGTATCAAACTGGCCGCGGTTCTCAATAAATACCTTACCCTCAAAGGGGTTAATCCGCCAGTTGATCTTATGTTTTTGAGGTAGGCTGCTTTCGGAGGTGCGCGCTAAAGATGGAGTATTCGGCATTTGAGCGAAAGCCGTTCCCCACGAAAATAATATGATCAATAATAAATATCGCATGCTATTCCAACTGAATGAAGATATGGAATAAAAATACGTTTGTCAATTTTAATCAGGTGAAATATAAATATTAGAAATGCTGCCTTACTCCAATTGCACTTAAAATCAGGTTATATCGAAAGTAAGACACTAATATTAGAAGGACGCCCTTATCTGATCACAACCAGCTTGTCCTGCATGAGCATTGCATCAGGAGAACTAATTACAAAATAATACATTCCGTTCGCGACGCCATTCGCGGCTAAGTCGACAGCATTTTTAGAATCTGTCAGGCTTCCGCTATAAACCAACTGTCCTGTCATTGAAAATAATTTGAATTGAACAGGCCACTTAGCGCTTTGTGCATAACGATCATACTCAATTGAAATCGTACCATTGTTTGGATTAGGGTAAACCGCAAACATTGCATCATTGGTTTGTGCATCAATGCCTGTACAGTCATTGAGTTTAACATAGGTTGTTTTTGATGTTGTTGAACAAGCTCCCTTAGATACGATAACAGAATAAATTCCTGTGGAGGAAGCAGTGAGTGATAAAGATGTTTCGCCACCAATATCAGAGCCATTGAGTTGCCACTGATAGGTTAAGCCACTTCCGGTCAGCGCCTGCAATTTTAAGGTTGATCCACACGAAACCAGCGTATCTGCGATCGAGAAAAATGCCACCGGCTTGCAGGATGAGGTATCTGTCAGACGCCAGATCTTTCCGCTCGAATTTCCCGTCAGGTATAATTCTCCGGCATCATCTTCGCCAAACGCGCTGTAATCATTCTTGGTAAAACTACCAATCGTATCAGTAACAAAAGTGGTTGTCCCTGTACGCCGCGTAGACCATATGCGTCCGCTGCAAAAGTCGGTAAAGAAATACCTGCCAAACATATTGTTGTATTGCGATCCGCGATAAACATAACCACCCGTAACCGAGCAGCCATTACCCGAATTGTGCGGATAGTTGAATACAGGAGATATATAGTTTGATAATGGTCCGCATCCTGAGGTGTTGTAATTATAAACTGCTTCATAGCACCTCCATCCGTAATTTTCGCCGCCTGATGATGAACCAGCCTGAAAATCTATTTCTTCATAAATGTTTTGCCCCACATCCGCGATCCACATATCTCCGGTGATCCTGTCAAAGCTACAGCGCCATGGATTCCGCAGCCCAAGTGACCATATCTCTTCCTTAACACTTGGTTGCCCCACGAATGGATTGCTTGCCGGGATTGAATATTTTACTCCTGTAAACGGATCAATGCGAAGCATCTTCCCGAGATAAACATTTTTATTCTGCGCATAGTTATTTGGGTCTCCTCCACTTCCGCCATCCCCCTGCGAAATGTATAAATACCCGTCTTTACCAAACATCATATTGCCGCCATTGTGATTTGTGAAAGGCTGGGTAAATTGTAGTAATATAAGTTCACTGCCGGGTAAGGCCTTGTTTGAATCCGTCGGATCAACGGAGTAACGGGCAATGACAGTATATCCGGCGCTTGTACCGCCTGTATAATTCACAAAAAA
>JAEUTS010000058.1 GCA_016787005.1 Bacteroidia bacterium | reverse complement strand
ATTTGAGAAACTGATCCTTACTACTGAAAAGCCATATATTAAAGGAGGCACTTTCGGTTTGTCAGGAACCACCGTTGCAAGTGTAGGCGGCTTCGGGTGCAGCATCGACAGCATACGTATCTTACTCAATAATCAACAGCCTGAACTGGATGTTACAGCAACCATAAATTTTATGGATAAAACCGATTTTGGGTTTTCGGCTTCCACAACAGCCCGTGTAATAGCAAAAATGAATAACCCGGCTCCTGTTACCAACGCAGAAAACACCGGTCCGCCCCAAAAAATCTCCTGGTCGTTCGACAGGGTCGCGATAAACGAGATCGGGCTTGACATACAAACACAACCCTATCGCTTAAAAGGAGGAATTGCCTATAAAGAAAATGATCCTGTTTATGGGCGCGGTTTTTTCGGAGGATTGCTGTTTGAGCTGCGAGCCCGACCGGCGCCGTTTAATATTTCGGTGAACGCCGGCTTTGGCAGCACCCCAACATTACGTTACTGGTATGCCGATGGCATAGTATCGTCAACTATTCCGCTTGGTTCAATTGCGGAAATAAAACGACTGATGGGCGGTATGTATTATCACATGAAACCAACAACAGGGTTTTCTTCTCTCGCCGGAGCTCTCTCCAGGAATACAAAAAATGCTACCACTCCTGTTAACTATGCTCCTGATGCCAATGCCGGATATGGTTTCCGCGCGGGTGTTACTTTTTCGTCCGTTAAATCGGAAAAAGTATTTAACGGAGATGTGCTGCTGACGGTAAATATTAACAACAACGGCGGATTAAGTAATGTTGCTTTGGATGGCAACGTCGTTTCACTTTCAACTATAAGTGAGCGTCAAAGTAAGCCGGTCGGCGACCAGAAAATTTATGGCAGCATGCACATGGAGTATGATAATGCCAATCAATCATTCCACGCTATTATGCAGGCTAATATTAATGTTCCCGGCATGATAAACGGATCGGGCCTGGCGTTGATCCATTTTGAACCCAATGTATGGTATGTATGTATCGGCCGGCCAAGCAATTCGTTAAATGTTCGTATTCTTGATTTTGCAGCTGTGCGCGCCTATTTTATGATGGGACACAACCTCGAGCCAATGCCGCCGCCACCGCCCCTTGTTACGGGCATAGTAAATAATTATGGAATCGGCAGCACGCGGAATATAAATTCATTACAAAGCGCCAATGGCCTTGCTTTGGGTGTAAACTTTACAACCGGCCTGAGCGGCAGATTCGGAAATGATAATATAAATGTAAATTATCTCCTGTATGCAGTGGTGGGTTTTGATGTAATGGCCACCGATTACGGAACAAAAGCGAAATGCAGTAATACAAACAGTGAATTAGGGATAAATGGCTGGTACTCCCAGGGCCAGGCCTATTTAGGTTTGCAGGGAAATTTACGTGTTCATGCCGAACTTAATATCGGTAATTGGGATCCGAGTATGGATGTAGATATTTTGAGCTTTTCGGCAGCTGCGCTTTTGCAGGCACAGGCACCAAAGCCAACTCATTTTAACGGAGCCGTGGGCTTACAAGTGTCGGCTTTAGGATTAGAACTGGGACCTTACAGCATTCCGTTTTCGTACGGAACACAATGCGGTACTGTTATTAATTGATAGCGATGTCAAAAGCATTATCTCGGATTTATTTTGCTGCTGCTGTTATTATTGTTGCCGGCCATCTAGCACAGGCACAAACCAACTCCATTGCTATAAAATATTTTGTTAAAAAAAATACCGTGTTGCTAAGATGGGCAACAATAGATAAAGAATTGTGGGTACTTGGCAGCAAATATGGATATAGGATCGACCGGATACAGCTTCCTTCTATTAATGATCCTGACACTTCTGCCTTTCGCTCTTCAACACTTCTTACTGCTGCTCCCATCCGACCTAAATCCCAAAGCGATACCGCCTATTGGAAAACACTGATAACTCAAAACCCAAATGCTGCTTTGCTATATAGTTTACTTTACCCTAAAACGAACAACGCGCAAGCAAATGCAAAACAAAAAGAAGAGACGGATAAATTATTGTTCGGCCTGACACTCATAAGTTGCGATCATTCACCTGTTATCGCGAAAGCTGCAGGGCTCTTTTACACAGATACAGTAATTAACAATAATTCAATTTACGCTTACCGGATAAGACTGTCCGACCCTCCGAAAAATAGTAAATTCAAACAGGCAATAATCGTTGTTGATGCTCGTCAGCTTTCTCAGCTTCCTGAAATTGATTCTCTCTCAGGAAAATTCAGAAATAAAAGAATCTCTTTGCGTTGGAATACGTCAAATAATAAAAAGCATTATGGCGCTTATATTATTGAGCGCAGTGAGGACAGTTCGAGTTTTTCCCCCATAAACAAAACACCTTATGTACCCTCTTACACTCAATTTGAAAAACAGCGGGATTTTGCCGAATACAGCGATAGTGTACCCTTATTTAACAAAACCTATTTTTACCGGGTTCGCGGGCTTTCACATTTTGGTGAACCGGGGTCTGTCGGCAATACTATTCGTGTGAAAGCAAAAATTCTGCTCGACGGATTTCCCATTATTGACAGCACAAATACAACAGGCGGCAAAGAGGTTGTGCTACACTGGAAAATGCCGGCTTCTATAGATTTGAAAATGTTAAAAGGGATTGCAATCGTCCGCTCTGTTAAAGCTGACGGGAAGTATGAATGTATTAATGCTTCATTGCTTCCTCCCGCTGCCATACGATACACTGATGAAAAGCCGCAAAAAATTAATTATTATAAAATATGCGCCATTAGTTTAAGTAATGACAGCGTCTTTTCATTCCCGGCGATGGTTCAGCCGGAGGACCGGGAGCCTCCCCGGATACCCAAAAGCTTATCGGGCACAATTAACAGCCAGGGGATTGTTAAACTGCAGTGGGTTTCCAATAATGAAAAGGATCTGATGGGATACCGCGTTTTCAGGAGCAATAGTATTGACGGGGAATTTGTTGAGGCTACAAAAAAAATTCTTGTTGATACTGTTTTTATTGATACCGTAAATGTTAATACATTAACCCGAGCTATCTGTTATTCTCTTGCAGCTGTAGATCTTGTTTATAATAATTCCGGTTACTCAGCTCCGGTAAAGCTGCTTCGTCCCGATAAATTTCCACCGGCGGCCGCTATAATTAACAGTATCCTGTTTGACAAAAATGGTATAAATATAAAATGGATAAAAAGCAGCAGCGATGATG
>JAEUTS010000032.1 GCA_016787005.1 Bacteroidia bacterium | reverse complement strand
GTCGTTGGAATTGTAAAGTCAAGCCAATCGCCCTTTTCGTGCCGAACGACATAGGCGCTGGTAAAGCCGCCAAAAAGCATCACCATTCCCACAATGCCCAGCCATAAAAGGTTTTTTGCCACCTTACGGCGTGCCAGGCGCATTTCTTCGTCAATTTCTATTCGTGTTGCGTCCATGTTTTGGTTTCAAGTTTCAAGTTCCAGGTTCCAGGTTCCAGGTTTCGAGTTTCAGGTTCAGTGTTCAGTGTTCAACAACTTGACACCTGGAACTTGAAACTTTTTCATTTTCCTATCATTATCGCTAACTGTACAACGGGCAAATAAACAAACGAGCCAAACATAAGGTTTTGCGCGTATTTCACAGTCAACTGGTTAAATACTTTTTGCGCCTGGTAAATAAACAATAATCCGCAGGCGGTAATAATTGCAAGTGATATGGGTCCGATCATGCCAAAGAAATAAGGTGTAAGGCTTATTGGCAATAAAAACAGTGTATAGATCAGTATCTGGAAAGCGCTGGCTTTATCACGTCCGCCGGGCGATGGAAGCATTTTAAATCCCGCTTTTTTGTAGTCCTCATCAAGCACCCAGGCAATAGCCCAGAAGTGGGGGAACTGCCATATGAATTGAATGAAAAACAACATCCATCCGTTAAAAGTAAAGCTGCCCATGCCTTCGGTTGCAGCTACACAGCCAAGCAGCGGAGGTATTGCCCCCGGGAATGCGCCTACAAAAACCGCGAACGGGGTTTTGCTCTTTAGCGGTGTATAAACTATGGTATATAATACAAGCGCAAGTACTCCCAGCAAACCACTCAAAAGGTTGATGAATAAAAATAAAACAGATGCACCGGAAATTCCAAACACGGAAGCTACCAGTATGGCCTCATTCACACTCATCCGGTTTTGAGGTAACGGCCTGTTTGCAGTGCGCGTCATTAATTTGTCGGTATCGCGCTCAATGATCTGATTGAATCCGTTTGAGGAGGCGGTGATTAAAAAGCCTCCCAAAACAAGCCAAAGTAGTCGGATCCAATCTACCTGCGACGCAACAGTGATGTAAGAAATAGCGGCTGAGAACACCACGAGGCTGGACAACCGGAGTTTGGCAAATTGAACATAATCGGCCATTTTACTCATAGCAGGGACTTCTTTTTCGAGGGAATATGCTTTTTCTGCAGACACGATCCGGAATTGGTGTACAATTTTACCAATTATTCAGCAAAACCCGGTCGATTTGTTTCAGAAATTCTGAACAAGTACCTTTTCCAAACCTTTCCAAATGGAGAAGGAATCCATTTAGTTTCGTTCGGTTTAATTTATTTGAACATTAGAACCTTGTGCGAACATTCTCATTCAATTTTTCATTACTTTCGCTGCATGATTACACTCGACCACATTAAAGATCTGAAACAACGTACTGAAGCGTTGGGGAGGCATCTTTGACATACCAGGGAAACTGGAAGAAATTCGCGAAGAAGAAGTAAAAACACTCAATCCTAAATTTTGGGATGATCCTAAAAAGGCCGAGGACATCCTGAAAGTCATCCGCTCGAAAAAAATATGGACAGACGGTTTTAAGAGCATCAGCAAAAATGTTGATGACCTGGAACTGCTATTTGACTACTACAAGTCGGGCGATGCTACCGAAAAAGAACTCGAAGCCCAATTTAATATTACCCTTAAACAGCTCGAAGAGCTTGAGTTTAAAAATATGCTCAGCGGCAAGGAAGACAGGTTGAACGCTGTATTGCAGATTAATTCCGGAGCAGGCGGTACCGAGAGCTGCGACTGGGCGAGCATGCTAATGCGTATGTACATTATGTGGGGTGAAAAAAATGGTTTTAAAGTCAAAGAAGTTGATAAACAAAACGGCGACATGGCAGGCATTAAATCTGTTGTGCTGGAGTTTGAGGGTGATTTTGCATACGGCTATCTGAAAGGGGAGAATGGAGTGCATCGTTTGGTTCGCATCTCTCCTTTTGATGCGAATGCCAAGCGCCATACCTCGTTTGCGTCGGTGTACGTTTACCCTTTGGTGAATGACGAAATAAATATAGAAGTTAAGGACGCTGATATTGAATGGCAAACATCACGCTCGGGTGGCGCGGGCGGACAAAACGTAAACAAGGTAGAGACCAAGGTGCAGTTAACGCATAAGCCTTCGGGAATTGTTGTGGTATGCCAGGTGGAGCGTTCACAAAGCGGAAATAAAGAGCGTGCGATGACAATGCTTAAATCGCAATTGTTTGAAATTGAAATGCGCAAACGTAACGAAGCACGTGCGGCGGTTGAAGCCGGCAAGAAAAAAATAGAATGGGGATCACAGATTCGCAATTATGTGTTACATCCATATAAATTAGTGAAGGACATACGTACTGATCATGAAACATCAAATGCACAGGATGTGCTGGATGGGGATCTGAATGATTTTATTAAAGCGTATTTGATGGAATATGGGAGT
>JAEUTS010000027.1 GCA_016787005.1 Bacteroidia bacterium | reverse complement strand
TCCGCAAAACCAACCTTCCTGGTATGATTATATACTAAGCCTTAAACCCAAACGCATTATTTTTAACCCGGGTACCGAAAACCCCGAGTTTGAAAAGATGGCTGCAAGTAAAGGTATTGAAGTACAGGAGGCGTGTACGTTAGTGCTATTATCAATTGGCCAATATTAAATAATACTGCATAATAATTTTCCTGTTCAGCATACTGTGAGTTCTAATCATTGAAAGAGCTGATTAGTATTAGTCCTTTTTAAAGCAACTGAAACAATCATGAAGTCTGTAAAGGAAAAACTAAAACTCTAAACCGGTTAATAAAAATCTGCTATTTTTTCAAGCTCTTTAGGTTTAAGGACTGTTATTCTTCTCCCGCTTGTTGCAATAATTTTTTCATTTTTCAGATAACGTAGTATTCGAACAAGCGTTTCAATAGTAGTTCCAACATAATTAGCAAGGTCTTCGCGAGAAAGATTGATAACCACTGTCAGATTCGCCCTTCCTTCTTTTTTATACTTCTCGTTTATTATAAGTAATGACAGGGCTACTCTTTCTCTTACAGGTTGTTGTGCAAACAGGGTTAGTTTATTAATCCAAACTGTAAACTCGTGAGAAAGATTAGTAAGTAAACGCCTGGCAAGAATAGGAGATTCATCAAGTGCGTTTAAAAAATATTTTCGAGGAATAAAGGAGACAACACAATCTTCTAATGCAACAGCTGAAACAGGATGAAGTTCTTCACAAAGTATAGGACGATAGCCCATTATTTCTCCTTTACGGTAAATATATGCGATCTGTTCTTTTCCGTCTTTATTGGTTTGATAAATTTTCACTTTCCCTTTTCTTAATATATAAGCTCCTTTTGAATAGCTTCCCTCACGGTATATGAGTTTCCCCTTTTTAATTTCAATACGCTGCATCTCCTGCTTCAGAAGTCTAAACTCTTTAGCAGGCAATCCCTCGAGAATCGAATCGGTTTTAAAGTGATATTTTTCAATTTTAAAGGTCATTTGTAGTGCAAAAATACTTTTTAAATTTCATCATTCGTTCTGTTTTAAAAATTGATTTATGTCAATGCAAAAGAAAACCATTCAATCTACTTTTGATACTAATGCATTACAGATATCCAACCAATCACAGCAAGAGATCAACACTAGCTTTAATCGTGGCAATTGTAGCTGTTGTAGTAGCATTGTTCAATTTGGCAACCAATCTTTCACGATGGAATATAATCAGTTTTTGATTTTCAAAAATTGATATTAGTCAATTTTTTCAAAGTACTACCTATTTATCTTTGACCATTGTATTATCAATGTATTCAAAAGCTGGAAGTCCATCCGGTTAACCGCTTAAATTTTTCATTCTTTTGAAATTTTATTCAATGGAAAAAGATGGACTTCCTCTTTTGTTTTGCATATATTGGTTTATTAAGCAGCAATGAAAATGCCCGTAGTAATAACTATTATAAAAAATGAATCAGCGAAGGACTTTCGTTTAAATCAAATTGAATTATCTTCTTTAGGAAAAATTATCTGAGGCTTAAATTTTTTTGCCGCTTCAAATTTCATTCCGGCATACGCGATAATAATTACTTTATCTCCTTTATTCATTTTAAGAGCTGCCGGACCATTCATGCAAATTTCTTTAGTGCCTCTTTTACCCTTTATAACATAGGTTATCAGTCGCTCTCCGTTTCTGTGACTGATAACATGAACCTGTTCGCCTTCAACTAAGTTAACCGCGTCCATTAAATCCTCATCAATGGTAATGCTGCCAATGTAATTTACATCGGCTTCAGTAATAAAGGCATTGTGAATTTTTGATTTTAAAACTTGTATCTGCATACTCTTGCTTTTCTAATTACTTACAAGAGTAGAAAGCTTTATTGAAAGTAAAATTGATAAATGTCAATGGAATAAATAGAAGTAACAGTTACCATTGCAATTGATAATCAATTGACTTGATATGAAGCTACAATCATTCTCCTTACATAATTACAAACAAATTCCTCAAATCAGTAAGCTGACGAAAGAACAACTGGAAGCTATTGAAGTAGTTGGAAATGTATTGCCTTTCAAAACAAATAACTATGTGGTTAATGAACTTATTGATTGGGAAAATCTTGAAACAGATCCGATTTTCAAGTTAACATTTCCACAGAAAGGGATGTTAAACAATGAGCATTATAGTATGATGAAAATAGTGCTTGACCATACTAATGAAAAAGATGTTATTAAGAATACAGCAAATATTATTCGCAATGAATTAAATCCCCATCCTGCCGGTCAGGTAGAACACAACATCCCCATATTAAATGGTGAAAAATTAACAGGAATGCAACATAAGTACAGGGAAACATTATTGTTTTTTCCAAGCCAGGGGCAAACCTGCCACGCCTATTGCACTTTTTGTTTTCGCTGGCCGCAGTTTGTTGGTATGGATGAATTAAAATTTGCCGGAAAAGAATCTTCGCATCTGAAAGATTATGTAATACAAAACAAGCAGGTTACTGACATTTTATTTACCGGAGGAGATCCAATGATTATGAAAGCGAAAATATTTGCCGGTTACATCGAACCTTTGCTGGAAGCCAAGCCAGGAAACTTACAAACCATAAGAATAGGAACAAAGGCACTTGGTTACTGGCCATACAAATTTGTTTCCGATGATGATGC
>JAEUTS010000001.1 GCA_016787005.1 Bacteroidia bacterium | reverse complement strand
ACAAAACTCGCCTTTGAATCGGCTGCATCAAGAAAAAAGAAAGTAATGCTGGTTGATAAAGCCAACGTGCTGGAAACATCCCGACTCTGGAGAAAAACTGTAAAACAATACGCTGAAAATTTTCCCGACATCAAACTCGATTTTATGTTCGTGGACAATGCTGCAATGCAGATCATTTTAAATCCGCGACAATTTGATGTTATCCTCACTGAAAATATGTTCGGGGATATTATTACGGACGAAGCCTCTGTTATTGCTGGCTCATTGGGCCTACTCCCTTCTGCTTCCGTTGGGAAAGAAAGAGCTCTGTACGAGCCTATCCACGGCTCTTACCCGCAGGCTGCAGGTAAAAATATTGCCAACCCGATTGGCGCTATACTTTCAGCGGCCATGCTTTTAGAAACATCATTTAGTTTGAAAAGAGAGAGCGAATGTATCCGAAAAGCAGTAGAAAACGTGATTGTTTCCGGTTATGTTACCCAGGATATTGACCCGGTTAAATTTCACTCAACTACGGAAGTGGGAGATAAAATTGTAGAGCTGATTAAAACTTAATACTACTCGTTATTATTTCAGTAGCCCCTTTTTTATTCACCACATAATTTTTACTGATTGCACTTGCTTTTGACAAAGTTCCTTTATCGTTGAACAATTTATTAATTGTCGTTTCGAATTCCGAAATGTTATTTACAGGAAACGAACCTTCAGATTTAATTAATTCTTCAGCCTCATTAAACTTTTTATAATTAGGCCCGAAAATAGTTGGCAACCCAAAAGTTGCTGCTTCCAGTATATTATGGATTCCATCACCAAAGCCCCCGCCAATATAGGCTACCTGGCCATATTGATAAATTAAAGAAAGCATACCGATGTTATCGATAATTAAAATTTGAGATTGCTTAATATTTTGCTCATTGGCTTGTGAATAGCGCAAGCATTTCCCTATCCGGGAAAAACGCGCCACTACTTGATTAATATTGTCCTCATCAATTTCGTGGGGTGCAACAATAATTTTAAAACTAACAACTGATAACCGACAACTGATAACTAACTCTTCATCATCCTCCCAGGTACTTCCCGCAACAAGCACCTTCGCCCCTTCAGCAAATAATTTTATAAGTGGAAATTCCTTTTTATTCTGGGCGATCTCATACACCCTGTCAAAACGCGTATCACCGCTGAGGGTTGTATTTGTAAAGCCAAATTGAGTTAAGAGTTGTTTTGATTTTTCATCCTGCAGAAAAAAATGTTTGAAGGCCTTTAATTGATTGCGGGCCCAGCGTCCGTACCATTTAAAAAAGTATTGTTCTTCCCTGAAAATACCGGAGATCAGATAGGTTGGGATGGTTTTTCTTCTCAGCTGAAATAAATAATTGAACCAAAATTCATACTTCACAAAAAACGCAGCTTTCAAAGGAAGCATCTCCACAAAACGTTTTGCATTGCCAGGTGTATCGATCGGTAAATAAAAAACAAAGTCTGCCCCTTTATAGTTTTTCTGAACCTCATATCCCGACGGCGAGAAAAAGGTTAGCAAAACTTTGAACCTTGAACTTTGAACTTTGAACTTTTCAATTATCGTCCTCCCCTGCTCAAACTCCCCCAGCGATGCGCAATGGAACCAGATCAGTTCTTCGTCATCTTTCAACTCCGCACGGATCTTTTTCTCGAGTTGTTCGAAAGTGTTTTTCCTTCCATCAACCCACAACTTTGCTTTATTATTAAACAACGAAGCAATATGAATGGAGAGTGAATAAAGACGAACTAGTATGTTGTATACAATTCTCAATTTTGTTCAGTGAACCTAATTGGTATAAAATTCTTTGGGTGCTCTTTTGTACAGTGGCAATATCCATCCTATGCGAATACCATATAATAGGTCCGTTCTCAACCGCTCATCCTTTTTCATCAGATCATAATCAAAGCTTCTGCGATTTTTGGTAAAGCCTTCTGTAATTTCTATGCCTGCATAAAAATTAGTAATACGATTATTGCTCAAATGCAAATATCCAAGTGATTGACTAAGAGAGATCCCATTAGTTAATCTGTCGTACCCCTTTTTCATTTCATCATTAAGCTGTGGTGTTATTTCATTTGTTCCATCAATAAGCTCTATTCTTATTTTGTGTTGAATAAATCCTATCCCTGCAATTGCAACAATGCCCGAGTTTCTGTTTGGTGCAAAGACTGGAAATAATTTGCCGAATTTAAAACCGGCACTAAATCCACGTTCCAAAAGCCTTGAATCAACCAGCTTTCCGTTGACTGCGATCAAAAATCCATCACTTGTTTTAATGCTATCCAAAATGCCATTTTCGTTTACTGTATTTCCGAACATAAAATCACCACCTATTCCGTATATCCAGTTTTTTTTGCTTTTAAGAAGAAATTGTAAGCCTACTGCAGAGTTAACCCCAAAACGCTTCGCCATATCAGCTCCGGGAATCTGAAAAGAATAGGATGAGCATATCATTGGTGCTACCACACTTGAATCTTTGAGATTTATCTGCGCAGAAAACTCAAGAGTTAAAAGAATCAAAGCAAATGAAATAGCCATCACGCCATTTGGCGCGACAAACCGAAAACGAATATGGCGTATTCTATCTGACAAACAGCAACTTATTAAAACATATACAGATGAAATAGCCATATGTCTTCGGTGTACAAACCGAAAATGAATATGGCGTATTCCATGTTACAATCAAGAAACTAAAAATTATATACACATGAAAATATGGTTCTTGTATTATAGTCCATTCGTTCTGATTAACGGCTTTTCATGCCTTTAATTGTGGACTAAAAGTAGAATAAAATTAGCTATCTTCGTGGTTCTTTTAGAGCAACTTGCCATCAAAATCGATAAAATAAAATAGAAGGATGGCTTAGTTGGTCTTATGCCGATTAGCGACAGCGGTTCGGCGATTACTTATATATCACTATATGGAAAAAGTGATGCGAAAAATTCAGATGGTTGACCTAAAAGGTCAGTATGAAAAGATCAAAACTGAAGTTGATTCAGCCATTCAAAACGTTATAAATAATACAACATTTATCAATGGCCCTGAAGTAAAAGCCTTTGTCGCTGACTTTGAACAATACCTTAATGTAAAACATGTTATCCCTTGTGCAAATGGTACCGATGCGCTTCAGATCGCGATGATGGCACTTGGCTTAAAACAGGGCGATGAGGTAATTACCGCTGATTTTACTTATGTCGCAACTGCTGAAGTTATTGCACTTCTCGGACTCACACCAGTATTGGTTGATGTATATCCTGACACATTCGATATTGATGTTAAAGCGATTGAAAAAGCGATCACTCCTAAAACCAAAGCCATTGTGCCTGTACATCTTTTCGGACAATGTGCTGATATGGAAAAGATAGTGGCCCTGGCCAAAAAGCATAGCTTATTCGTGATTGAAGATGTGGCGCAAGCTATTGGCGCTGATTATACTTTTTCAGATGGAACAAAAAAGAAAGCAGGAACAATAGGGACTATAGGATGCACTTCCTTTTTCCCATCAAAAAATCTTGGATGTTACGGAGATGGTGGCGCCATGTATACCAATAATGATGAGCTCGCAAAAAAATGCAGGATGATCGCCAATCATGGACAATCTGTACAATATGTGCACGATTCAATTGGTGTTAATTCACGTCTCGATAGTATACAGGCCGCTGTGCTGGGAATTAAACTCAAACACCTGGACGAATATGCCGCTGCACGCAATAAAGCTGCTGCGTATTACGACAAAGCATTCGCGAATAACCCCAAACTGAAAACACCGGCACGTGCAAAAAATTCAACACATGTTTTTCATCAATATACTTTACAACTGAATGGAGTTGACCGGGCAAAACTGAAAGAGTATTTAGCTTCAAAAGATATTCCCGCGATGATCTATTATCCCATTCCATTGCACATGCAAAAGGCTTATCACGATCCACGATATAAGGAGGGTGATTTCCCTATAACTGAAAAGCTTTGTAAAACTGTATTGTCGTTACCAATGCATACAGAATTAGATGAGGATACATTGAAGTATATTACAGAAAGTATATTAGAGTTTGTGAAATAAAAGGCCCCTCTCTTTCCCTCCCCGAAGGGGAGAGGGTAAAAAATAAATTAATAGCTCCTCCCCTTGGGGAGGCATGGAGGGGCTTATTTTTCTTATGAATATTGCAGTAGTTGGTACAGGGTACGTAGGTTTAGTAACAGGCACTTGCCTTGCAGAAACAGGAAATCACGTTGTTTGTGTTGACATAAATGAGGGCAAAGTAAAAAAAATGCAGGAAGGTGTTGTGCCGATCTATGAGCCACATCTTGATGCAATATTTCATCGCAATATAAAAGCGGGCCGCTTAAGCTTTACTACAAATCTTAAGGATGCCGTTGAGCAGGCGAAAATAATTTTTCTCGCTTTACCAACGCCTCCCGGCGAAGATGGCTCTGCCGATCTTAGCTACATTCTTGGGGTTGCCAACGACCTCGGAAAATTAATTACCGACTACAAAGTGATCGTTGATAAAAGCACTGTCCCTGTTGGTACAGCTGAAAAGGTTCACGAAGCCGTGCAGAAAAATGCAAAGTGTGAATTCAGTGTTGTTTCTAATCCTGAATTTTTACGTGAAGGATTTGCAGTGGATGATTTTCTGAAGCCGGATCGCGTAGTTGTCGGCACCAGCTCCGACAAAGCAAAAAAAATAATGGAAGAATTATACCGTCCTTATGTACGCTCCGGCAACCCTATCTTATTTATGG
>JAEUTS010000428.1 GCA_016787005.1 Bacteroidia bacterium | reverse complement strand
AAATTTAAAATTCCGGATGTTCCGGCCGGAATTTATCAACTGGCCGTGACCTGTGTGGGATGCAAGATAGTACGAAAGGAAATACATGTACTTACCAACCAAACGGCCAAAGTTGATTTTGCCCTTGAGAATTCGTTTACAATGTTGAGTAATGTTGTCATCTCTTCCGATAATGACAAATCTATTGGAGTTAAACATCTTAAGTCGGTTGATGATGGAGGAATTTATGCGGGAAAAAAAAATGAAGTGATCGACCTGAATGATGTCGTGGGTAATAAGGCCGCGAATGCCAGTCGGCAGATCTTTTCAAAAATATCGGGGTTAAATATTTGGGAAAGTGATGGAGCAGGTATTCAGCTTGGTATAGGAGGCCGCGGGCTAAATCCGAACAGGGTGGCTAATTTTAATACGCGGCAAAACGGTTATGACATGAGTGCGGATGCGTTAGGTTACCCTGAAAGTTATTATACTCCTTCCGCAGAAGCCATCGATAGGATTGAAATTGTAAGGGGAGCAGCATCTTTACAATACGGAACGCAGTTCGGAGGTGTTGTCAATTTTAAATTGAAAAAGGGGAATCCGGAAAAGCCATTTGAAGTGGAATCGCGACAGACATTTGGTTCCTTCGGTTTTTTCAACACATTTAACAGTATTGGCGGGACAAAGAACAAGATCAGTTACTATACATTTTATCAGCATAAGCAAGGTAATGGTTGGCGCGAAAATTCAGCGTTCAATGTTGACAATGCTTATGGCAGGATAGATTTCCGTTTGTCGGAAAAATTCAACATCTCTGCCGAATATACTTTTATGAATTACATGGCGCAGCAGCCCGGAGGCTTGACAGATAATCAGTTTAAGGATGATCCCAGGAAATCCATCCGCGACAGAAACTGGTTTAAAGTAAATTGGAACCTTGGTGCAGTAGTTACGAATTACAATTTGTCGGATAAGTTTAAATTCAATAATCGTTTGTTTGGTTTGCTTGCAGGTCGTTCTGCTTTAGGAATGCTTGATCCGCCAAATAAGATCGATTTTTTGGGTGACCGCCAGTTATTGGTTGATATGTATAAAAACTGGGGAGACGAATTGCGTATGATGTACCATTACACTACCCGGAATAACCCTTCGGTTTTACTTGTTGGTGCGCGCTATTACAAAGGTCTTACCGAGCGTACCCAGGGAATGGCTAATGACAAGGTTACAGGATACAAATCGGATTTTGCTTTTACAAATATTGATAAAAGTGAATATTCTGAATACAGTTTTCCAGGCCAGAACATAGCTGTTTTTGCTGAGAATATTTTTCAGTTGAGTCCAAAATGGAACGTTACTCCGGGTGTACGCTATGAAAATATTTTAATGGAAGCAAACGGTTATTATAACCTTATCAACCGAGACCTGGCTGGGAATATTATTTACAAAGAGAAAATAAATGAGAACCAGCTAAATAGCCGCTCATTTCTCCTGACAGGGTTGGGTACAAGTTACAAACCAAACGATAAACTGGAATGTTATGCCAATATTTCACAGAACTACAGAAGTATAACATACAGTGAAATGCGCATTGCAAATCCAAATGTCAGGGTGGATCAGCATTTGAAAGACGAGAAGGGATATACGGCGGATGCCGGGATAAGGGGAACTGTTTCAGAAATCTTCAATTATGATCTTTCGGCATTTATAATTCACTATAACGACCGGATCGGATCGGTGATAAAGAATGATCCGGTTACATTCAATACTTATCGCTTCAGAACCAATATAGCCGACTCAAGAAATCTGGGTGTTGAGACTTTTGCAGAGCTTGATATTCTTAAGTTGATCAAAAGGGATGCAGCAGCCAGATTTTCTGTATTCTCAAATTTTTCTATGATCGAAGCGAAGTATATTAACAGTAAAGAAACAGCAATTGATAATAAAAATGTAGAAATGGTTCCAAATTATATACTCCGGTCGGGTATTACATTTAAAAAGAAAAAATTCGCATCAACGCTTCAGTTCTCCTATGTGAGCGAGCAATTTACAGACGCGACAAACTCGGTGTATACCAATAACGCAGTTTATGGTATTGTTCCTGCGTATTATGTAATGGACATTGCTGTTGATTACTCCTATAAAATATTCGCTATAGCTGCCGGTATCAGCAACATTACAAATAATATTTATTTTACCCGTCGCGCTGACGGATATCCGGGACCCGGCATCATTCCCTCTGACGGTATGAATTATTTTATCACTCTCCAGGTAAAGTTTTAAGTTTTCCCGACCATTTATTTTCCGGTCAATTTTGCATAACTTTGATTTGCAGTGGAATATTTCTGTACCGGGGGAACTTGTTATTAAGGATTTTGAAACCCGGCATATACTGTTCTAAGCCAATTTGGCGGATGAAAAATACTTAAATTGACTAAGAACCGGTATATAAATGGCATCGACCGTTTATTAGTAATAAAATAAAATCGACAGAAGTTGAATCCCCATCTCAAAATAGTCTTTCAATACCTACTTGTGTGCCTCATAATATTCTTTGCAGGTGGTGTTATTGCACAACCGGGAAAATTAACAGGAACGGTGAGGGATAGCGTTGGAAGTCCTGTTGAGCAGGCCAGTGTTTTATTGCAAAATACAAAATATGTAACCTCTACCGATGCAGCAGGGAACTTCAGGTTTGATGATATACAGGCCGGGGATTATTCTGTTATTGTAACTCTCGTTGGATTCAAGCCGGTTTTAAGTAATGTTACGATAATCGAAAACCAAACACAGGAATTAAGCATCCGGTTAAATCAGAAAGTGGGTCAGTTAAAGGAGGTCGTTGTTTTCGGAACGGTAAGTACCAACGGGATGGGTCACCTGAATGAAGTTCACGATGGAGTGAGTTATTCCGGCAAAAAAACAGAGGTCATAGTTCTTGATAAGCTCGATGCCAACACGGCTCAGAATAACCCCCGTGAAGTGCTGGGGCGCATTCCGGGAGCTAATTATTCGGAAACGGAAGGGGGAGGGTTTCCTGCGAATGGTATTGCTTTCAGGGGACTCCGGCCTACCCAATCCCAGGAAGTTCAAACCCGCCAGAACGGTTATAACATTGCGGCAGATCTGTATGGTTACCCCGAATCCTATTATTTGCCGCCGTTGGAAACAGTGGAACGTGTTGAAGTGATCAGGGGCGCATCCTCATTGCAGTTCGGACCACAGTTTGGCGGGGTGATCAATTTTATTATCAAGGAAGCTCCTAAAGATAAAGCGCTTGAATATTCAACACAGCAAACGATAGGTAGTTATGGTTTCACCAATTCATTTAATGCGATCGGCGGGACCTATAAAAAAATAAGTTATTACACTTTTGTTCAATTAAAGTCGGCTGAAGGTTGGAGAGAGAACTCTGATTTCAGACAAATTACAGGTTTCGCCAAAATTGAATTTCGTCCCTCTGAAAAATTTAAAATGGGCTTAGAGTATACGCTATTAAGGAATAAGATACACATGGCCGGTGGGTTATCTGATGGACAATTTGAGCAGGATCCTCAACAATCATACAGGCATAGAAACTGGATAAATAGTCCATGGAATATATTGGCCCTTACCGCAGAGTATAAAGTTTCCGAACGAACGATGTTCACATTTAAGTCAGCCTTAGGTATAAGCTCCCGTGAACTGGTTTGGAAAAGGGAGGGAGGTCCTCAATTGCCTGATACGATAAGCCCTGTTTACAATGACTATACTCCGCGCGAGGTGCAGAAAAGAATTTTTTCAAATTCAACAAATGAGTTACGTGTGCTTACTAATTACAGCATTAAAGGGGTTGATCAGACTATTGCAGCCGGAGTGCGGTTTTTCTATGGGGAAATGATGAGATATGGAGGAGGGCCGGGATCAAAGGGGAGCGACTTTGATGTGAATCTTTACAACGGGACCTGGAGAGAGATACTTGATTTTACTACTATAAATTGTGCGCCGTTTATTGAGCATACTTTTCATGTTGGGAAACGTTTATCTGTTACTCCCGGGTTTCGGTTCGAATACATCAATACAACCTCTAAGGGTTATGTTACCGATGGCGGCACAGGTACTACTGTAAATTCTGATCTTGTTCAATACTGGAAACTTCCGCTGGCCGGCATCGGGGTTCAACTGAAAACAAGCACCACTACCGATATTTATGCCAACATTTCGGAATCTTACGAGCCTGTAACTTATTCCAACTTAAAGCCGCTGGGTGTTGCTTCTGAAATTGATCCGAATCTGAAAGATGTTTCCGGCTATAATGCTGACATAGGCTGGAGAGGTAAGGTGAAGGAGTTTCTGGATTTTGACATTGGACTTTTTTATATGGTGTTTAATGATGAAATTGGAATTGAGAAGCGCACGGATAAATACGGGAATCCGTATTCGTACCGCACAAACATTGCGAACAGTGTGCACCAGGGCGTTGAAACATATGTTGAATTGAATCCGTTCCGATCAAGGATCGGGAAC
>JAEUTS010000426.1 GCA_016787005.1 Bacteroidia bacterium | reverse complement strand
AAGCCTTTGTGTTTGTGTTGCTCCCGGGAGAACATTGTTTACAGTTACCCCAAACGAGCCAAGCTCAAGTGAAAGTGTTTTGGCCCAATTTGCAACTGCTCCGCGAATAGTGTTGGAAACACCTAATCCTTTAAGAGGCTGTTTAACAGAAGTAGAAATAATATTTATGATCCGTCCGTATTTTGCCTGTTTCATTCCTTCAACAACTGCCTGCATTAAAATATGATTACATAACAAATGGTTGGAAAAAGTCTGTATAAATTCTTCCGCTTTAGCGTTAATTGCAGGTCCTCCGGGAGGTCCGCCTGTATTGTTGATCAGGATATGAATTGTTTTTCGTTCTTTCACCAACTGTTCGGCTTTCATTTTAAGTTCTTCCGGCTTTGTAAAATCAGCACATATATAACCATGTTGCTGCTGCTTGCTGTGGTCCAGTTCCGCTTGCACTTTTTTCAATTCATCTTCATTTCGTGCGGCGAGTATTACGTTGGCACCCATTGTTGCCAATTCAAGCGCTACAGCTTTTCCAATACCTTGTGTGCTCCCGCAAACCAAAGCGTTTTTTCCTGAAATATTTAAATTCATTGTAGTTGATTTAATTGAGGCAAATATACACTCAAATTAAAATACAGATTGAATTAATAGCAAAGAAGCAGGTTATTTTGATTTTGTGGATCATGCAACTACATTTACTGCATGAATGACATCGACCTGGAAGAGGAATGGAATAAATTATTGAAAGAGTTAGCCCCAAAATTCGGCGACCTTGATCTGCAAGGAATTATTTTTTTGATAGGTGTACAAGAACTTGGAAAAGGGTATCAAAAATTTAAAAAGGACGAAAAGCTTGAAGTGATGCACATCGCAATTTGTACCCTGCTTGAGCCTTACGGGCACTATGAATTTATTGGTCGTGATGCGGATGGATGGCCGCACTGGAAAGTAAATGAAAAGCTGCCTCCCTTAAAACCGGGGCAACAAAATATGTTAATGAAACAAGCGATTGTGGACTATTTTAAAAACGAAAAATAACATGAAACTACTTGAAGGTAATTGTTTTGGAAACTGAACTTCCCGGTTGTAAAGTAACAATGCCTGCTTTGGAAGCTGTTTTGCCTGAATAAGTGACATCAACATCAAAAATGGCCTGCAATTTAAATACAAATGTCGTTTTACCGGAACCATCTGTAGATTGTGTAGATTCAACAAACCCTTTTCCGTTTTTCGGATCGTAATAAAGCCTCACGCTGGCTCCCGATAATGTACTTCCAACGGTATCAACAACAGTAATAACAGCAGTACACTCTGAATTTTTTTGACAGGATGATAAAGGAGAAATAAGGGCAAATGCCAAAGCCCCTAAAACAACGGTGCTGAACAGATAGTGCAGGTTTATTTTTTTATACAACATATTTTTAGGCCTGGTTACATTTACACCCCGGCATTTAATTATCTTTGCGAATATCAAATCTACATGATTTCCATTAAAATACAAAACCATAGTGCGCTTAAAGCCAATGTGGTCTGATTATTGAATTAAATACTAAAAAATGAACCTATGCACAGAAAAGCAATTTTGATCCATCTATTCGCATTTATGGGCTTGATAAGTACCGTTTATGCCGGGGGTAATGAAACAAAAGAAACACACATTCAAATTGTTACTACAGAAGGAGTTATAAAGATCAAATTATACAACGATACGCCTTTGCATCGCGACAATTTTGTTAAGTTGGTAAATAGTCATTTTTACGACAGCACTATTTTTCACCGCGTTATCAATCAATTTATGATTCAGGGGGGAGACCCGGATTCAAAAAAGGCCGCACCAGGTGTTATGCTCGGTAATGGAAGTACTGGTTACACTATTCCCGCTGAAATTATGCCGGATAAGCATTATCACAAAAAGGGAGCTCTTGCTGCAGCCCGTATGGGAGATGAAGTAAATCCGAATAAAGAATCATCCGGCTGCCAGTTTTATATTGTTCAGGGGAGAAATTTTAGTAACGAAGATCTGAATACAATGGAGCAACGTATGCTTAACAACCAAAAGCAGGAAGCATTTTCCAGACTGATGAATAAACCGGAGAATGCAGGAATAAGAACACGATTCACTACTTTTCAGCAATCACAGCAAACGGACAGCCTGATGGCAATATCAAAACTGATTGAGCCCATGGTATTGGCCGAAGTGTCGAAAATGCCACAGTTCAAATTCAGTGAAGAACAACGTAAAATATACAGTACAGTTGGAGGAACCCCGCATCTGGATGGAGGGTACACGGTATTCGGCGAAGTTGTAGAGGGGCTTGACCTGGTTGATAAAATTGCCGCTGTCAAAACATTGCCCGGCGACCGGCCTGAAAAAGACATTCGCATTTTAAAAATGAGTATTGAAAAATAATTTGCCGTGCAGGAAAGGATAAAAGAAATATTGTCTGAGATCGAACAGTTCAGTGCCGAAAGTAAGGAACAACTGGAAGGCTTTCGTATTAAGCTACTGAGTAAAAAAGGCGATATAAGTCAATTGTTCGACGACTTTAAAAACGTTGCTCCTGAACTTAAACGAGAGGTTGGCCAGAAGCTGAACGAACTGAAAAACAGGGCACAGGAAAAATTAAATTTACTCAAAGAAAAACTCGAGGAAACCGGTAGTGCAGACAAAGTATTAATAGATCTCACGCTGCCTGGGGAGCAGGTAAATATAGGCACTCGTCATCCTATTTCAATTGTGCGCAAACGGATAATTGATATATTTTCACGTATTGGATTTACATTGGCCGATGGCCCGGAGGTGGAGGATGATTGGCACAACTTTACGGCACTTAACTTCCCTGAAAATCATCCTGCGCGTGATATGCAGGACACCTTTTTTATTACCGGCGATTTTGCTTTACGCACGCATACCTCTTCTGTACAGGTTCGCGTAATGGAAAATAAACAACCGCCGCTGCGGCTTCTTGCGCCCGGACGGGTATACAGGAATGAGGCGATCTCCGCGCGCGCGCACTGTTTCTTTCACCAGGTGGAAGGGTTTTATATTGATACCAACGTTTCATTCGCTGATCTGAAACAAACACTGCTTTATTTCGCAAAAGAAATGTTTGGCGAAGAAACTAAAATACGGCTGCGTCCTTCTTATTTCCCATTCACGGAGCCAAGTGCCGAAATGGATATTTCGTGTAATATTTGCGGCGGAAAAGGCTGCAATGTTTGCAAATACAGCGGCTGGGTTGAGATCCTGGGTTGCGGCATGGTGGATCCTGCGGTACTTGATAACTGTAAAATTGACAGTAAAAAATATACCGGCTTTGCCTTCGGAATGGGCATAGAGCGCATAACCATGCTTAAATATCAGATCAAAGACCTGCGTTTGTTTTCCGAAAACGATATCAGGTTCCTTAATCAATTTCGTTCCGAGTAATGTCATCCCGCATCGATCAGCTTCTCGAACTGTTAAAAAGCGAACCAGACGATTCATTTCTTAATTATGCGCTGGCGTTGGAATATATAAAACTTGA
>JAEUTS010000414.1 GCA_016787005.1 Bacteroidia bacterium | reverse complement strand
AAATATCGCCAAAATTTTCCGCTTTGATGCTTTCTGGAGATTGACGTACTTAGATAAACCGGATATTTCTAAATTTGGCATACGGGGCTCTATTCAACTTTCATTTTGATTTACTATGGTGCTGAGAACAGAAAATATTACGAAGAAGTATAAAAGCCGTGCGGTGGCAAAAGATGTGTCGGTGCAGGTGAGCCAGGGCGAGATTGTTGGCTTGCTGGGTCCGAACGGGGCCGGGAAAACTACGTCGTTTTATATGATCGTAGGTATGATAAAACCGAACTCGGGTAAAATTTTCCTGGACAACACGGATATTACCGAGCAGCCCATGTATAAACGTGCCCAGATGGGCATTGGTTATTTGCCCCAGGAGGCATCTGTATTCCGTAAGCTGAGTGTGGAGGATAACATTAAGGCCATTCTTGAAATGACAAATCTTAACAAGGCGGAACAAGCAGAAAAACTGGAGTTGCTGTTGGACGAATTTGGTTTGCAGCACATACGCAAAAGTATCGGCGACCGCCTTTCGGGCGGTGAACGGAGAAGAACAGAGATAGCGCGCTGCCTGGCCGTTGATCCTAAATTTATTTTACTCGATGAACCTTTTGCCGGTGTTGATCCCATTGCTGTTGAAGACATACAGGCCGTTGTGCATAAGCTTAAAGCAAAAAATATCGGTATTTTGATCACCGACCATAATGTACACGAAACATTAAGCATAACCGACAGGGCCTACCTGTTGTTCGAAGGCTCTATCCTTAAAGCCGGCTCTGCCGAAGACCTTGCGAATGATGAGCAGGTGAGGAAGGTTTATTTGGGGAAGAATTTTGAGCTGAGGAAGTAGGTCCTCACCCCTGCCTGCCGTGGCGCAGGCCATCGCGACGGCAGGCAGGCTGCCCTCTCCGAAACTGTCCTGAGCGAAGTCGAAGGAGGAGAGGGTTCTGGCGCACAGGCCAATTGTTGAGCAAAAATGTTCCACAATTACGAAGCGGTTGATTTTAAAGAGATTAGCGGTGTTTTGTATATTTGGTTGCTGATATGTCTATGTTATTCACAATGCCGCTCGGACAGGGTGGTGGCCACCGCGCATTAGCACATTTGCTTGCCGCACATTCCATCGCGACACCAAAGCAAGCAAAAGAGCCAATTTCGCCAACTCTAAAAGCAACTCATGACAAAGAAAAAAGACACAATTAAATGGGAGCATGGCCATGGCGGATACTCTTTAAAAGCTCATGGCGTCACACCGTTGACTTTAGCAATGATGAGTCTTGCGAAGGAGGACACAGAATTTACTGACGATCAAATGCGGTCATTTGCAAAGATTAGTGTCGACTACTTAGCAGGCGTAATGGGTTTCGCGGACAGAGTCGCAGCAAAAAATGTCATTGACACATCACCGGCCTATGAAGTTCATGACTACGCTGAAATAACGCAACAATATCTTTACAAATATGTGAGTGAGTCTTCAGCAAAGTATTACAGTAAAGGGTCGTTTCAAGTAGGAAGTATTGGGTATTTTCAAAAGATGGAAAATGAAAAAGCTAGAGATGAACTTGAGGGACTTGCATTCATTGCAACTAAAATGGGTAATCGAATTGCAAATCTAGCCATTACAATGGGCTCTAATTACTATGTGTTTTGCGGGACAGATCAGGAGAACGATTCACTGAGCGATTACCATTTAAAAAATTTCGGATCGGTGTTATTAAAGATAGACCTTGTGCCTTTCGTAGAGAAAGTTGCAAAACGACTTGGTGCTAAATCATACAAAGTGATGAAAGTTAAATATTCAAATGCAAAAATGATTAAGACCGAATTACCCACCCAAATGACACCAGAGTCGTTTTCGAATTTGAGTAGTATTGACATGCAGTCTTACTTGGGACATTTAATCAGAGATTGCACAGCCCCATGTCTGTTCACAAAACCGGGTTGGTTTAAGGATGAAATTGAAACCAGGATTGTTTTTGAAATGCCATATGATGTAAACCAATCGATTCCCAAACGATTCGAGCATACAGGTCTATCAAAGCACATACAATTTATTAATTACAAGTGAACATGTTTCCGAAGAACCACACCAATGCCAAAGCCGCACATTCCGACACACAACCCAAGCTCTGGCATCAGTGTGGTTAAGAGTCCGCAAGCGCGGCACTGTGCATAACAAAATGCATAATCAATGGCGGGGTTCAGTGTAAATTTATAATTTAGTTTTTCAATTTACATTTGGTGTCGTGGGACAGTGACGCGCTTCGAATTCCCGCCACTGCTTATGCACAAACGTTAAAATAAGTTTTTTTGAAAGCAAGGCAAGTGCGTTAGGCACCCTCTCCATTTGGAGAGGGCAGGGTGAGGCTAATCCATCGCCCTTCTCAAAAACAAATTCAAGGCATACATCGCTTTAAACGTTTCAACACATTGTTTTAAGAATGTTTTGGAAGTGAGCACTTTTGAATCCAGATCTTTGTAGGCAATAAAGCTTTTTAGTTTCAACAATTCAAGCGCAGGGTTTTCTTTGTCGTAACCTTTAGGCGGATTGACAAGTTTATCCTCCTGGCTTAATTTGCCGAAATGCTTTTTGAAATTTTTATCGTTCACTATTTTTTGAAATTCAGGAAGGTTGTAATCAATCTCCTGCCGAATGGCATTCAGTTTATCAGCTTCGGGCATCCATACGCCGCCGGCAATGAACGCTGCTCCCGGTTCAATGTGAATGTAATAACCGGGCAGGTTTGATTTTTTTCCGCCGGGATTAATAATAGCGCCAAAATTGGTTTTGTAAGGCGATTTGTTTTTCGAAAATCGCACATCGCGGTTTATGCGGAATAAACATTTCTTGCCTTCCAGGCCCGCTACAGCCTTATCGAAACGCGCCAGTTCGGGAATGAGTGTGTCAACAAAAGTCTGGAAGTCCTTCCTTGCGGTTTCGTAAGTTGGACGGTTTTTGTCAAACCATTCTTTGTTGTTGTTCTTTTTTAACGAAACTAAAAACTTTAATGTCTGCGGATTTAACATAGACTGAGATTATGAAATTGATCGATCGTCGATTTACAGGTTGGGCGAAAGCCCAGGGGATATTGAGTTTTTAATTGCCCCTACAGTAATGCAGGGGCAATTAATTGGTTGGAAAATGCGGGCTATAAACCCAATAATCTTACTTTTTAATAATCACTTCTTTTTTAATAATGGAATCTTTGCCACATTTTTTCATGCACTCTTCTTTTTCATCTCCGTCTTTCATGTCGCAGCCTTCTGCGTCCATTTCACAATGGCCTTTGCCATGACCCATCATGCAGCCGCTGCCCATACCCATTCCGCAGGATCCATGATGCATTCCCATTCCCATTCCATGTCCCATTCCGCAACCCATCATTTTGTTACCGCAACCCGGCATCATCTGTTCACAACAACCGCCCTGCATGGCATCACTCATGCACAT
This sequence comes from Bacteroidia bacterium, assembly GCA_016787005.1. GTDB lineage: Bacteria > Bacteroidota > Bacteroidia > JABDFU01 > JABDFU01 > JABDFU01. The sequence continues at coordinate 3,035 of JAEUTS010000414.1, read as the reverse complement.
CATGCGTTTGTGTTTACCCATGCCGCCCATTTCACAGCCGGCCATTTTTTTGTGTCCGCACATGCGGCAGCTGGCAGCAACGGAACATAGCATTAATCCCATAATAAAAACGACAATGGCAATGCCGGCATACCGGTACCATTTACTCAGTTGATTTTTATTAATATATATCAATAAAAAAAGCGCGGCAATTAAAACAAGCGTTTCAAGAGCAAGCGCCAGGTTAAGTTTTACAAGCATGGTGTTTGGTTTTTTTAGTTTATTCCTCTAAGGTACTCAAGACAATTCAATTAAAAAAGTTTGTGTTAGCAGCTCATGTAGAAAGGGTTTATACTATGCGTGGGCCATAATATATTCACACAAAATTATAATTGAACAATCGAGCATTTAAACCTGCCTGCCGGCAGGCAGGTAACGAATTAAGAAGTAAACTGTATACAATTGGTGCTAATTCCCCCTTTGCCGCTTAAGCTCTTCCGCTTTGTTTTTGTAGATGGCTTCTTCTTCAACTTTTCCCAGGTTATGCAGGCTTACTGCCGCGTTTATATACAGATCGGGGTCGTTAGGAGATAGTTTAATGGCCTCCTGTGCGTAAGCCAGTGAACTTGTAAAATCCCCTTTCAGGCCATAGGCGGTAGCCAGGTATTTTAATGCTTCCGTGTTTTGCGGATTCACTTCATAAGCTTTGCGGAAGTATACAATCGCATTGTTAAGGTCGTTTTTTTGCTGGCCGTATATAGTTCCTATACGCACCATAACATTGTCGTCTTTTGAGTTTTGTTCAGATATCACTAAAAAATCATTCAACGCGGCATCGAATTTATTCTGCATATAATAGTAAGAAGCACGGTTGAAATAGCTCAACACTACACGGTTATCACCCGGGTATTTTTTTATGGTATTCGACCAAAGGGTATCATCGTTCTTCCATACCTGCACTTGCCGGTATGTTTTGTAGCATAATACCAATGAATAGATTCCTGCCGCACACAGGAGTATTTTGCCCATTTGTTTAGTGTCAGATGAAGTAATATAGTGCTGTATAAAAGCACCAATAATGCAAAACAAACCAATGTAAGGCACATACGAATATCGATCCGAAATAATGGCCCGGCCTACCGGAAAATACTGCAGCACAAGCGCTATTGAGGCGAGGTAAAAACCCGTGCCAAATAATATCCACCGGCTTAAAAAGGTTTTCTTTACCGCAATATATACCACAGCAGCCACAATGGCGAGCGTAACGGCAAATGTTGTGTATAGCTCAGAGGGAATGATATCGATGTTCCAATATGAATTGGTAAGCGGGTAGGGGTAAGGATAAAAAGCGGAAAGTCCTGTGGGAACAAGCATTTTTGAAATATACATGGTGAAGCCATAGGAAGCATGCAGCAACCTGCTGAATGCAGGGAATGTTAAAGCAGTAGTTGCATTTCCTGCCGCCTGCATTTTTATGGCTATAATGCCCATCACAATTGCATAGGCAACAAATGGGATCTTTTCAGCAATGAGCCTGATATTAAATTTTCGTTTCACCAGGTAATCCACACAAAGTAAAACTACAGGGAAGGAAGCAGCCATCGCCTTCGAAAGCATACTTAGCGCGAACAAAAGCATGGTAAGGATATACCACTTTAGCGCGAAGTTGGAAGTAATGTACCTCCAATAAGTAATAAGTCCGGTGAGAAAAAAGAATGTGTAAAGAACATCTTTACGTTCAGATATCCAGGCCACACTTTCCACATGCATGGGGTGTACACCAAACCACAGTGAAACAAGCGTGGCGATGATTATTTTTTTATCACTTAACAGGTAAATAAATACAAATACAAGCGCGGTATTCAAAAGGTGTAAGAGCAGGTTGGTAAACTGAAAAGGAAAAGGCGTAACACCCTCGTGGTAATTGAGCGCAAGCGATAATGTGGTAAGCGGGTGGTAATTGGCATAAAGGCCCCCGTCTTCCTTGAAGATGCGCGCAATACCATTGGCAGAAAGATCTTTTATGAGCTCATTGTTTGTAACATAGGCCATGTCATCCCATGTTTTTAAAAAATCATTGTCAAATAATGGAATATAACAAAGCAATGTGACCAGTATGATCCCTCCGGCTATAAGCCATGTTTTTTTGGATACCGGTTGGGGGCTTTGTTTTACCGGCTTGTTTGGTTGCGGTTGTTTGTTCTTTTTACCCATGTTGAGCACAGGCGCTATTTTTGCAGGCCTGTTATTGCAAGAACAAAGTAAGGGATAAATTTTAAAAATATATGTGTTTTACCTGTCAACTTTTATTCGCCGCAGGATCATATTTCACAAACAGATTAATCCACACCAACCGTGAAGTGCGGAAAAATACGGGGCCCAAAAGGACCATAAGTGCCGGAAAGAAATATAAAAAATGGATATCATCGATTTTGAAAACAAGAGTACTTAATAAGTAGGTGAGAATACCAAATCCCACGGTCATACCGTAACTGGCATAGGTGGCTCCGTAATAAAAGCCCGGCTCCCGCTCAAAATCCTGCCCGCAAACGGGACAGCGCTTATGCATCTTATCGAATTTTTTCAGGTTGTACGGGTTGGTTGTTTCATAAAAATCTCCTTCATGACAACGCGGACATTTGGCCTTAACAATGCTGTATAGTTTGGTTTCCCGGAAATTCACCGAATATTTTTTGTAAAGTTACAATTTAGCGGCTATGCCCGGAATGAGAATTATCATATCGGGTGCACGATAAATTTCTCTTCCAAGCTTCCTTCTCCTTTGGAGAAGGGTAGGATGAGGCGACAAAAGGGGAAATTTGTCGTGCTTATAGCACTCTACCGGTTACATTTCGTACCTTTGCAGGCTTAAAAAATAGTGGAAGATGATATCGGTAAATGGAATGAGTGTCGGATTTGGAGGTTCTTTTCTTTTTGAGGACATCTCTTTTCTGATCAATCAAAAGGACAGGGTAGGACTTGCAGGTAAGAATGGGGCCGGAAAATCCACATTGTTAAAAATACTTGCGGGTGAACAAAAGCCTCAAAAAGGCGAG
>JAEUTS010000176.1 GCA_016787005.1 Bacteroidia bacterium | reverse complement strand
CCGGCCAATTCTAATGACCTCTTTTGCGTTTATAGCCGGGCTTATTCCTTTGGTTATTGCTACCGGCCCTGGTGCTGTTGGCAACCACACCATAGGTGCATCAGCACTCGGAGGCATGTTATTCGGCACCATCTTCGGAGTAATTATTGTTCCGGGCCTTTACTACATATTCGGAAAATTGGCCCAAGGGAAAAAACTCATTAAAGACGAAGATGAAAACCCATTAAGTGAAGATATTGTAGAGAGCAGGTCGGACGCCTCTCTCGCTAAAAAAATCAAAGAGGTTTTAACAAAAATTGTAAAGGGAAATGACAAAAAAGATAATCTATAATTCTATTGTAATAGTATTTGTATCCCTTTTCCTTTGGGGATGTAACATTTCCGGGAACGCAATTAAAACGGAAAACAAATCTGTTCCGGCGAGCTACGGTTATTCTCAGGATTCGACGAATACGGCAAAAATTAGCTGGAAGATATATTTTTCCGATTCCAATCTTGTATCATTGATCGAGACGGCGTTGAAAAATAATCAGGAGTTGAACATCACATTGCAGGAAATCGAAATCAGTAAAAATGAAGTAAGAGCCCGCAAAGGAGAATACCTGCCTTTTGTTGGTTTACAAGGAGGTGCTGGCCTTGAAAGGATCCCCAAATATACCTGGCGCGGGTCTGTTGAAAGCAACCTGGACCTAAAAACAAATAAGGGACCTATCGAATCTCAATCGGATTATTCTTTTGGAGCTTACGCTTCCTGGGAACTGGATGTCTGGAAAAAACTGCGCAATGCAAAAAAATCGGCTGTGATGAGATATCTTGCTAGTATTGAGGGTAAAAATTTTATGGTAACGAATCTTGTTAAAGAGGTCGCCGGTTCATATTACGAACTGATAGCACTTGACAACCAACTGGATATTGTTGAAAAGAACATTGAAATTCAAAGTAGCGCATTGCAGGTGGTAAAACAGGAGAAGGAGTCGGCCAAGGTTACACAACTTGCTGTAAACAGATTTGAAGCACAATTGCTCAATACAAAAAATCTTCAGTATGAGATCCAGCAAAAAATAATTGAAACAGAAAACCGGTTGAATTTCCTGACAGGTCGGTTTCCGCAGCCCGTTAAAAGAAACGCCTCTGCTTTTAATAACATAGCACTTGATTCTGTTTATGCCGGGGTTCCATCACAATTATTAATAAATCGTCCCGACATAAGGCAAGCAGAATTTGAACTTGCTGCATCCAGGCTTGATGTAAAGTCGGCAAGAGCAAATTTTTATCCCGCCTTCAGAATTCAGGGCGGAGCAGGCTTTCAGGCTTTTAACCCGGCATTCCTGGTTAATCCTGAATCCATAATTTACACTTTGGCAGGAGATTTAATGGCACCCCTTGTAAACAGAAATGCTATTAAGGCAGTTTACTATAATGCTAATGCCAGGCAGGTTCAGGCGGTTTACAATTATGAACAAACTATACTAAAAGGATACATGGAAGTGGTTAATCAGTTATCAAGAAATAATAATTTTTCTAAAAGTTATTATACAAAATTAAAGGAGGTAGAGATACTCACACAATCCATCAACATTTCAAATAGTCTTTTTAGATCAGCCCGGGCAGATTACGGGGAGGTTCTGCTAACACAGCGCGAAGCATTGGAATCTGTAATGGAACTTATCGAAATCAAATTGAAACAAATGAATGCCAAAGTTGATATTTACCAGGCATTGGGTGGTGGATGGAATTAAAAAGTGTAAATAAATTGGTAGTCCATATTAAGACAGTTTGAGGACGGGAGCGGAGCTATGATAATACATCTATAAACACCTATACACCTTTCTACGTAGTGTTTAGCATTATATCATTTCAATTTAAATCGTATAAACATCTACACACACGTATAAACATTTGACCGAATTCGGTACCGAGTTTTGAAAAGAACGATTGGCGAATTATTGGTTCATTAATCTTGTAAATCTTCAGCAAAAGTTGGACAATCTGTAGCATAAATTTAAGGTGGTATTTTGAGGAAAGCAATTAATTAAATTTAAACCTTAAAACCACTTAAAATGGAGAATAACAAACAATCATCAGACTCTTATATAAAAGA